>JAGRED010000298.1 GCA_020446725.1 Parvularculaceae bacterium
CGACCGTCGGCCATTGGCATCCGCATCTGATGATCCACGCGCCGTATTATTCGAACGACCTTCTCGGTCCGAATACGATTTCAAGCGGCGACCCGGTCGTCGTTGAGGCGGGCGGAACGGCGCGCGCCATCATCGCGGTGCCGGTGAACGGTCGCGAACATCATATTTCACCGAAAGAATAGGACCGAAGAATCGCAATCGATACGGCGATCAGGCGACCTCGCGCAAAGGCGCGGTCGCCTGCGCCCGGCCGGCGTTGCGCGGCGCAGGCGCCGACCGGCCGATGGCGTTCTCTATGAAGGCGCGCGCTTTCGCCGCCTCGCCGTCAAATGCGCGGAGCGCGATATGCGCGAGCGGCTTGCCTCGATAGGAAAGGCGCATGAATCCCTTGACGTTCGTCGCCTCGTCGAACGCGCCCCAGCCGAACCGCAAAAGCCTTTCGCCGGCGCCCGATTGATTCCAGACGAGGACGCCGTCCTCGCTGATTTCATAGGTTGCGCGCCCGGCGAGACCGATATGGCCGGCGATCGCTTCATATCGGCGTTTCATCAGCGCGAATTTCAGGATCGGGCGGATGATGCAGACGCCCGCGATCGAAATCATGGCGAGAACGACGGCGCACGCCAAAAGGACGAGCGAAACGCTCGGAAGCGCCGGAACGCCCGGCCAGATTTTCAACGGGCTCAGCCAGAGCGCCGGCGTTGAAAAAAACGCGATCGCGGATTTGAGAAAACTGAAAACCGGCGCGATCGTCGGCGCGAACAGCGACCAGCCGAGATAGCTGATCGAAACAATCCAGGCGCCGCGGCTGAGGCGCGTCGGCCCGCCCGTCAACAAATAGGATTCGGCCGGCGTGATGTCCGTCTCGCCCGTATACTTCTGCGATGCCCCTGATTTCGGAATTTTATTCACCCGCTTGACGTCAATGCTCTTGCCGCCGTCCTATTCTGGGGCGGCGCAGATTAAGACTTCGCGCCGCCATCCCATAAAATTGGCGGCGTTTCGTGATCGCTCAGCGCACGAGGGTGAGTTTTTTCGCGGCGCGCGTGACGCCGGTGTAGAGCCAGCGCGCGGCGTGCTCGCGAAAGGCATAGCTCTCGTCAAAGAGGACGATTTCGTCCCATTGGCTTCCCTGCGCCTTGTGGACGGTGAGGGCGTAGCCGTAGTCGAATTCATCGGAATTCTTGCGCTGCGCCCAGGGAACGCTTTCCGGGCCGTCGGCGAACATCGCCTTCGGCACGGAAATCGAGACGTTTTTTCCGCCATCTTCCGGTCCGACGATCATCCGCGCTTTTTCCCCGCGCGGGGATTTTCTGAGGACGACCGTCCAGATGCCGCCGTTGAGAAGCCCTTTCGACTTGTTGTTGCGGAGGCAGACGAGTTTTTCCATCGCTTCGGGAAGCGGGTCGGAATGCCCCTTCAACTCGCGGATGCGATCGTTGAAACGCTTGCGCGTGCGGTTGGTGCCGACCAGCACCTGATCGGCGGACAGAATATCCTCGGACGTGATTTCATCCTTGCGGATGATGCGGCAGAGATGGTCGCCGCCGAAATCGTCCGACCCCGTCTGCGGCTTTCCTTCCCGGATCTGCATTGACAGGCGGATGATCGGGTTGTCGCGCGCCTGGCGGTGAATTTCCGTCAGCATGAAGTCGGGTTCGGCTTCGGTGAAGAACCCGCCGCCCTTGACCGGCGGCAATTGCGCCGGATCGCCGAGAACGAGCACCGGCTTGCCGAAAGAGAGAAGATCGCGGCCGAGTTCTTCATCGACCATCGAACATTCGTCAATGATGATGAGATCGGCGGTTGAAGCGGGCGCGTCGCGGCGGATGGTGAACATCAGCTCGCCTTCCTCCGTCTCATCGTCGCGCGCCGGGCGATAGATCAGCGAATGGATCGTCGTCGCCCCGACGCATCCCTTCTGCCGCATCACATGGGCGGCCTTGCCGGTGAAGGCGGCGAAGGCGACTTCGCCGTCGGCGTTCTCCGCGAAATGGCGCGCCAGCGTCGTCTTGCCGGCGCCCGCATAGCCGAACAGGCGGAAGACCTGAGCGTCGCCCTTCTTGAGCCAGCGGTCGACGGCGTTGAGCGCGTCATCCTGTTCGGGGGTCCAGAGCATCAAGAAATTTCCGCTCGGCCTCTAGCGCAGCCGTTTGACATAGTTTCCGCCTGTTCGCCGTTCGAGCGCAAATTGCGGAAGCGATTCGATGAGGTCGGAAAGGCGCGCGAAACCGTAACTGCGCGCATCAAACGAGGAAAGGTTTCCGGCGCGGCTGCCAATCTCGCCGAGGCTTGCGAAACCGTCCTTGTCGCGCTTCGACGCTTTCCAGGCGTCGCCTAGAAGCGCGATCAGCGCTTCGTCTACGGGCTGCGCGGCGCCGTTTTCCTTCTCTTTTTCAGCCATCGCATCGAGATCGATGAAGCGCGTGCAGGCTTCCCGAAATCCTTCCGGCGTTCGTTCCGATCCGAAGCCGTAAACCGGCAAGCCGTTTTGACGAATGCGCATCGCGACCGGCATGAAATCGCTGTCGCTCGACATCAGGCCGAACGCGTCCACACGCCCCGAATAAAGCAGGTCCATCGCGTCGATCGCGATTTTCATGTCCGTGGCGTTCTTGCCCTTCGTGATATCGAATTGCTGCTGCGGTTCGATCGCATAACGGTGAACGATGGCGGACCAGCCGCGCAGGCCCGCTTTGCTCCAGTTGCCGTAAGCGCGGCGAATATTGACTGTTCCGAGCTCGGCCAGAACCGTGAGTACGGCGTCGAGGCCTGACGGCGCTGCGTTATCGGCGTCGATGAGAAGAGCGACATTTGGTTGCTGCATCATGCTGTCGGACCTAACCCAATTCGACCCAGACCGGCACATGGTCTGACGGTTTGACGTCGCTCTTGCCGGGGCCGCGTTCGGCGCGATCGACGCCCGCGTCTTTCAGGCGATCGGCGGCCTGCGGCGACAGGAGCAGGTGGTCGATGCGGATGCCGTGATCTTTCTCCCACGCGCCGCGCTGGTAATCCCAGAAAGTGTAGAGCGTCTTCGCCGGATGGATCTGGCGGATCGCGTCGGTGAAGCCGAGATTGACGATCTCGCGGAACGCCGCGCGGCTTTGCGGAAGAAAAAGCGCGTCGTCTTTCCACGCCTTCGGATCGTGCACGTCTTCAGGTTCCGGGATGACGTTGTAATCGCCGGTGATGACAAGCGCTTCTTCAAAGGCGAGCAGCTCTTTCGCGTGGCGTTTGAGGCGAGCGAGCCATTTCAGCTTGTAATCGTATTTGGGCCCGGGCGCGGGATTGCCGTTCGGCGCGTAGATGCCGACGACGCGCACCGGCGCTTCGCCTGACGGGGTTATGAGCGCCTCGATATAACGCGCGTGATCGTCTTCATCATCGCCGGGGAGACCTTTGCGCGCCTCGTCAAACGGGTGCTTCGAGAGCAGCGCGACGCCGTTATAGGTCTTCTGCCCGTGGACGTGGACGTTATAGCCGCGATCTTCAAACTCGCTTGCGGGAAACTTTTCATCCACGCATTTGATTTCCTGCAGCACGGCGACGTCGGGTTGCGCCTTGTCGAACCAGTCAAGAATGCGCGGCAGGCGCGCATTGATCGAATTGACGTTGAAGCTCGCAATTTTCATTGTCGTCATTCCTGATGAAAGACGACGAAGTCTTCAACCGCCGCCCGGCTTGAGCGCAGCGCGTTCACCGGCGCCGATTTGTCGGCGTATCCGAGCGCCATGCCGCAATAGAATTGCTCGCTGTCCGGAATGCCAAGCTCGTCGCAGACGGTTTTGGCGCGCGTTGTCCACGCTTCCTGCATGCAGGTCGCAAGCCCGCGTTCCTCCGCGACAAGCGCGATCGACAGCATCAGCATGCCGAGATGGGCCCACTGTCCCTTGTCGAAGCGGCGGTCGAGCGTGAAGAAGAGGCCGACCGGCGCGCCGAAAAATTCGTAATTGCGCGCGAGATGGGCGAGGCGGCCCGCCTTGTCCTCGCGCGGAATGCCGAGCTTTTCATACATTTCCTCGCCGAGCGCATAGCGGCGCGTGCGGTACGGCTCCCAAAGATTCGGAGGGTAAATCGCAAGCTCGCTTTCGACGGCGAACGGATTGCCGGAAAGCGACTGCCTGGCGGCGGCGATGACGCGCGCGCGCGCCGCGCCGGTGACGACATGGACTTTCCACGGCTGCAGATTGCCGCCGGAGGGCGAGAATTTCGCGATTTCGAGGATCTCGCGGATATCGCTTTCGGAAACCGGTTTGTCGAGGAAGGCGCGGGTAGAGATGCGCGATTTCAGCAGGGCGGAAACGGATTTTTCTGTCATGGCGGCATGTCTTTCGCAAAAGTCGAAACCGGTCAATGATCGCGCCCATGCCGGCGCCGAATAATCTCCGTTTTCTCGTCACGCTCGCGCTTTTCGCCGCGCTCGCCGTCTTCGCCTGGAAGAGCGGGCGGAGAGTTTACGAGGAAGGGCCGGACCTCGAAGCCTTCGAGCGCGACGGCGCCGTCGTCCTGCGCTGGGCGCATGGCGTCGATGCGCCGATGGCCGAGCGATTTGAAAAGGCGTTCGCCCGCTGGAAGAACCAGACGGACCGTTTCATCATCGAGCTTGATTCACCCGGCGGCGCGCTCATCGAAGGACGGCTCGTCATTGAGGAGATCGAGAAGATCAAGCGAACCCACCGGGTCGTCGCCTATGTCGGTCCCGGCGCGGCGTGCCTTTCGATGTGCGTGCCGATCTACCTCGCGGGCGATGAACGCATCGCGGCGAAGGATGCTGTCTTCATGTTTCATGAGCCGTCGGCCTATGACCTTCTCACCGACCGGAAGGTGAAAAAGCCGGGCTTTGAACAGCGCATGACGAGCGAAAAATTCTTCGAGCGCTATTTCGTCAACTCGAAGATGGACCCTCAATGGCGCGAGACGCTGCGGGCCGACTGGAAAGGCCGCGATCTGTGGTTCACCGGCGAAGAGCTGGTCGAGCAGAAAAGCGGGGTTGTCGAGCTGGTCGATTGATTCCTTCACCCGCTCCCAAAGGAGAGACGGTGCCTGATTTTGCGTCTCCCTTGGGAGAGGCCAGCGAACGTTGCGCGGGGTGAGGGTCTAAACCGAAAAACTCGTGCCGCAGCCGCAGCTCGCCGTGGCGTTCGGATTTCTGATCTTGAACGCGGCGCCGATCAGTTCCTCGGCGTAATCGATTTCCGATCCGCTCATGTAATTCAGCGACACTTCATCGACGAGCACCCTGACGCCGTTCTTCTCGATCACAAGATCGTCGGCGTTCTGTTCGGCCGTGATGGCGAAATCATACTGAAAGCCGGAACACCCGCCGCCGTTGACGGCGACGCGCAACATCGAGCCCGCCGGTTCCTTTTCGAGGATTTTGGCGATCCGCCGCGCGGCGCGGTCGGACAGGGTGACGGGCGTTGCATCGAGTACGTCTGACATGCGGTGAAAATAGGGAGCGGATGGGAAGCCGGCAATGGGGGAAAAGGCATAGGCGGCGGTGAATGCGGAGAGGGGAACGGGAAAGTGAGGGTTTCTCGCCTTTTCGGGCGACGCGGCCTATGCCGTCCCTGTCGCCCGTTAACCCTTGTTCCCAGTTGATCGCCGATGTCCGTCGCCAGACCCCTTTCTTTCCCGGCTCCGCTCGCGCCGTTCGCCGCGAAGGCCGAGGAAACGCGCGGCCGGCTGCATGAGGAGGCGGAAAGCGCGACGCGAACGCCTTTTCAGCGCGATCGCGACCGGGTCGTCCATGCCGTCTCGTTCCGGCGGCTGAAACACAAGACCCAGGTCTTTATCAGCCATGAGGGCGATCATTACCGCACGCGCCTGACGCATTCGCTCGAAGTCGCGCAGATCTCGCGCTCGATCGCACGCACGCTGAAACTCGACGAGGATCTCGCCGAATGCGTCGCGCTTGCGCATGATCTCGGCCATCCGCCGTTCGGCCATACGGGCGAGGATGCGCTGAAAGAATGCATGGCGCCTTATGACGGCTTTGATCATAATGCGCAGACGCTCCGCCTGCTGACGAAACTTGAGCGGCGCCATGCGCGCTTCGAAGGGCTTAACCTCACCTGGGAAACGCTCGAAGGCGTCGTCAAGCATAACGGTCCGCTCATCGGCGCGCTCGCGCGCAAGAAAGTGCCCTTGCCGGCGGCCATCGTCGAATATGCGTCCGCGCACGATCTCTGGCTCGATTCCTTTCCCGCGCTCGAAGCGCAGGTCGCCGCCGTCGCCGATGACATCGCCTACAACAATCACGACGTCGATGACGGGCTTCGCGCGGGCCTCTTTTCGTTTGACGCCGCGCGCAGCCTGCCGCTGGCGGGCGCAGCGATCCGGCGCGTTGAGAAGGCGTTCCCTGACGCCCCCCGCGAGATCGTCATCGCCGAAGCCGTATCTGACTTGATCGGCGCAATGATCGGCGACGTCGTCGCCGAGACGCGCCGGCGTCTCGCGGCCGTTAATCCGCGCGATGCGGATGCGGTGCGCCACGCCGGTCGCGCGCTCGTCGATTTCTCGCCTGACATGAAGACGGAACTCGCCGGGCTGCGCGCGTTTCTTTATGAGAACGTCTACCGCCACCCGACGGTCAACCGTGCGCGGGAGGAGGCGAAGGCGCTCATTCGCGCACTTTTCGAGCGGTATATCAAGGATCCGCAGACCCTGCCCGAAGCCTGGCGGGACGAGGGCGCAAGGCGCCCGCGCGCCGTGTGCGATTACATCGCCGGCATGACCGATCGCTACGCCGCGCGGGAGTATGAAAGATTGTTCGGAAAGCCGCTCAGCGCCTGATCGGGACTTCGCCTGAAAATCGCCTGAATTTTCCACAGAACAGTCGCTTAGCCGTCCTTCGGTTCGACCGGTTCGTCCCGTGATGATATGCTTGCGAAACGGGTTTGATTCGCCCATTCAGGGCGGCCAAGAGGGCGGTTATTCGGGCGGCGCGCCGATCGGAGACGATCAAGGCGCGCGCAGCCCGCCAAGGAGACGATCATGAAGGCGGACGCCGTGTCATTTGACGATGAACTCGACGAGCTCGAGGATTTCGACGACGAGGACGGCGAAGAGGAGCGGGGGCTATCCGGCCTTGTCGTTCTTCTGATGGGCGTCGTCATGCTGGGCGCGCTCGCCTCGGTCGTGTGGATCGCCTACAAGCAGGGCATCCGGAACGGTCAGGCGCAGGGCGGCGCGCCCTATGTCACCGCCGATCCTGAACCCCTGAAGATTGAGAACACGGTCGCGGACGCCGCCAATGGCGACGATCTCGCCGTCTATGACCGCCTTGGCGGCCAGGAAAGCGAACCGGTCGAAACGATCGCCGCCGGCCCGGAAGAGCCGGTCGCGCGCGCCAGCGAAGACCCGATCGGCGCGATCGCCGCGCAGGCGGGCTCCCCCGCCGGACTCGCCGATGACGCCGTCGCCGATCGCATCGCCGCGCTCGCCAAGGCGGATGAAGCGCTGAACGCGTCGCCGCCGGCGACCGCCGCGCCCTCGACGCCCGCCCCGAAGCCGGAAGCCAAACCGGCGACGCCGCCGACAGCGGTCAGCACGCCGCCCGCAACGACGCCGAAGCCGACGATCAGCTATGCGTCGGGCGCGTTGTCTGGCTCGCATCTCGTCCAGGTCGGCGCGTTCCGGTCGGAAGAGGAGGCGGGCGCTCAGTGGGCGAAGCTTCAGGGCAAGCTCGGCGATTTTCTCAGCGGCAAGGATGACGATGTCGAGCGCGCCGATCTCGGCGACAAGGGCGTCTATTATCGCCTCCGCATCGGACCGTTTGCGTCCTCCGACGACGCGAAGACTTTCTGCGCGGGCCTCAAGGATCGCGGAACGGACTGCCTGATCAAGGCGAAATAAGCTTCTTATGGCGCGCGCGCTCATTCTCGATTGCGAGGGCGCGCGCCCGACCGCCGATGAAAAGGCGCTTTACCGTGACGCCGACCCCTGGGGGTTCATTCTTTTCGCACGGCACTGTCAGTCAGCGGAGGATGTGCGCGCCGTTTGCGGCGATCTGCGCGACAGCGTCGGCCGGGATGCGCCGATCCTCATCGATCAGGAAGGCGGGCGCGTCGCGCGCATGAAGCCGCCGGTCTTTCCGGCGCATCCGGCGCCGGCGGTGTTCGGCCGGCTCTGGAAGCTCGATCCGAAAAAGGCGGTCGAGGCCGCGCGGCTCAACGCGATGCTGATCGGGCGCCTTTGTTCCGATCTCGGCGTCAATGTCGACTGCGTGCCGATGCTCGACGTGCCGCAGATCGACAGCGACAAGGTCGTCATCGGCGATCGCGCAATTGCAACGCATGTCGATCAGGTGATCGCGCTCGGCCGCGCCGTGATCGACGGGCTGATGGACGGCGGCGCGCTCCCGGTCATCAAGCATCTGCC
>JAGRED010000299.1 GCA_020446725.1 Parvularculaceae bacterium
CAGGATCGACGTTGTGCGGGTGAGCACATTGGCCGCGCCCCGGCTCGACATGAAGCCGCCGCCCCCGCCGCCGAGGCCGAGCGCACCCCCGTCGGAGCGCTGAAGCAGCACAACCCCGATTAAGGCGAGAACGATCAGCGCGTGAACAGTCAGGAGAACGGCGTGCATGCTGGCAGGATCCGGGGTCGGCGCGCCTCAAATGGAGACCGCAACAGGTGATTTGAAGGGGCGCTGTCTACGCCGCGCCCGATCCGGCGTCAAATCGCCTTCCGCCCGGCGACAGCACTTTCGCCCCAGCCGCTTCCCGCTGATCAGGGGAAAAGCCCCAAGGCCGGAAACCGCGACAACGGGAAGCCGCCGACCCTGATCTGCGCCTCCTGTCGGTCCGCCATCGAATCCGAGAAGATTGCGGGAGCAAGGATCAAAGAATGGCGGCTCAAGCGCTTTCCCCCCACCCCGAAGACCCGGCAGGCCCTGTCGACAGCCTGATTGCGGCAGGCGCTTTAGACAGCGCCGACACTGCAATGTTCCGCTTCGCCGTTTTGGGCGACATCAGCGCAATCCGGCTTCCCGATCGGGGAGCCGGCGAGCGGCGTGACGAGCTGTGGCGCGCAACCTGTTTTGAGGCCTTCCTCGCCGCGCCGGACGGCGCCTATCTCGAACTCAACTTCTCGCCGTCGACGAATTGGGCGGCCTATGAATTCGACGCCTATCGTCAGGGCATGCGCGACAGCGACGAAATTTCGGCGGTGACGATCAGCGTCGAGCAATCCGCAGGCTCGTATGCGCTTACGGCGAGCGTCAGGTTCAAGGATGCGATGACGCGCTCATCGTTCGCGGCTTGTCGCATCGGCCTCACCGCAGTGATCGAGGATATTGCGGGTCGCAAAACCTATTGGGCGATCGCGCATCCCGATGCGAAACCGGATTTTCATCATCCTGATAGTTTTGTTTACCGCTTGGGAGATACGCTGGACTTATGAAATTCGGCATTGATCGCATCATCAGCGAGCCGGCGTTGCGCGCACCGCTGAAAGGCAGGCGCACGGCGCTGCTGGCGCATCCGGCTTCCGTGACGGCTGACTTGACTCACTCGCTTGATGCGCTGGCCGCGTGCGGCGACATCACCTTGTCCGCCGCTTTCGGTCCGCAGCACGGCCTTAGAGGCGACAAGCAGGACAATATGATCGAGTCGCCGGACTATAAGGATCCGGCGCTCGGCATTCCCGTTTTCAGCCTTTACGGCGAGGTGCGCCGCCCCAGCGAACGAATGATGGACGCGTGCGACGTCATTCTCATCGACCTGCAGGATCTTGGTTGCCGCATCTACACTTTCATCACGACGCTTCTTTACGTTCTCGAAGCGGCTGCAAAAAGCGGCAAAAGCGTCTGGGTGCTCGATCGCCCAAATCCGGTCGGGCGTCCGATCGAAGGCCTTTCCTTGCGTCCTGGCTGGGAAAGCTTCGTCGGCGCCGGGCCGATGCCGATGCGCCACGGCATGACGCTCGGCGAGCTCGGCCGCTGGTTCATCAACAAATTCAACCTCACCGTCGATTACCGCGTGATCGAGATGGAAGGCTGGCGCCCCGATGCGGCGCCCGGCTTCGGCTGGCCGCTCGGCGAACGAATGTGGATAAACCCGAGCCCGAACGCGCCGAACCTTTTCATGGCGCGCGCCTATGCCGGCACGGTGATGCTGGAAGGCGCAACGCTGTCCGAAGGACGCGGCACCACGCGGCCGCTCGAAATTTTCGGCGCGCCCGACATCGATGCGCGCGCCGTCATCGCCGAGATGCGTGCGCTCGCCCCCGAATGGCTGAAAGGCTGCATCCTGCGCGACTGCTGGTTCGAGCCGACATTCCACAAGCACGTCGGCACGCTTTGCAGCGGCGTGCAGATCCATACCGAAACGGGTTACGATCACGAGGCCTTCAAACCCTGGCGATTGCAGGCCCTCGCCTTCAAGGTGATCCGCCGGCTTCACCCTGACTACGATCTCTGGCGGGACTTTCCGTATGAATATGAAATCGGAAAGCTGGCCATCGACGTTATCAACGGATCGCCGCTATTGCGTGAATGGGTCGACGACAAGCCTGCGGCGCCAGCGGACCTTGATGCGATCGCGTCACTAGACGAAACGGCCTGGGCGCAGGAGCGCAGGCCGTTTCTGATCTATTAGAGCGACGGAATCGAGCAGAGCTTATGCGCCTTGACGCTCCTTGATCCATTCGTCGACCGTTTCCTCCAATATGCCGAGCGGCATCGCCCCATTGCCGAGGATCAATTCGTGGAATTCGCGGAGGTTGAACTTGTCGCCGAGATCGGCTTCGGCTTTTGCGCGCATGCGTAAGATGGCGAGCTGGCCGGTCTTGTACGCCGTCGCCTGTCCCGGCCAGACGACGTAACGTTCAATCTCTCGCGTCACCTCGTCTTCGGTATTGCCCGTCTTGTCGAGCATATAGGCGATCGCCTCTTCGCGAGACCAGCGCTTTGCGTGCATGCCGGTATCAACAACGAGGCGGACTGCGCGAAACATTTCCGCCTGAAGGCGCCCGAGGTCGCCGAGCGGGTCGGAGTCATACATGCCCATATCGGTTTTTGCGATGCGTTCGGCGTAAAGCGCCCAACCTTCGGAGTAAGCATTGAAGGGTGATATCTTCCGCAAGAGCGGCACGTTCTTCATGAGTTGCGAGGCGGAGAGCTGGAAGTGATGGCCCGGGGCCGCCTCATGATAAAGGAGCGTCGGCAATGTCCAGCGCGGATTGTCGGTGGTGTTCTTGAGATTGATGTAAAACCGTCCCGGGCGAGAGCCGTCGAGTGCGGGTGGATTGTAATAACCGCCGGGGGATGAATCCTGAGAATATTCCGGAACGCGCACAATCTCGAGCTTTTGCTGAGGAACAGTGATGAAGAAATCCGGCGCCTTCTTCATGACGTCGTCATTGAGCTCAACGAGATAGTCGAGCATTTGCTGACGTCCCTCGTCATTATTAGGAAAATTCTGGGCGGGATCGGCCATCAACTGCTTCACCCTGTCCGAAACGCTCCCCTCGATGAGTCCCTGCGAAACTAGGATCGCATCCATTTCTGCTTCGATGCGCGCGACTTCCGACAGGCCGATCTCATGGATCTCTTCGGCCGTCATGTCTGTCGTCGTGTTTGAATGAAGCGCGGCGGCGTAAATTTTTTCGCCGTCAGGGATACGCCAGATGCCTGCATCATGCGTCGCGGTTTTCGACATGTCTTCGAAAAGGCCGATCATCGCTTCATAGCCGGGAATGACAGCGCTCTCGACCGCTTCCGTCGCTTCGGCGACATAGGCGGCCTTTTTTTCCTCCGATAGCCCTTCAATCTTGTCGAGCTTCGCCGGCAAAGTCGTCACAAGCGCGTTTTCCGCTGCGCCATTCTCAATAAAAGCGCGCATCACGCTGATCGATTTCTCAATGATGAAATCCGGCGGCGTCACGCCATGCGCCCGATCGTCTTCAACGCGTGCTTTCGTTTCAGACAGCACGCGGCCGAATTCACGAATGCGCGAAATGTAGCGTTTGACGCTCTTTTCATTCTTGATGACGTGCAGGTCGGTCAGAAACTGGGGCAGATCGACTGTCGGCCCGGAGATCTGATTGACGCGATAGCCGCTATATTCGAACGCCGCCTGCTCGATAATGTCATCGAGAAACCAGATGGCGATTTCCGAAGAAAGCTTTTCCTGGCCTTTCAATTTCTCCGGATCGAACCGGTTCATCATCGCGCGCGCCTTCTTCAGACGCGCCCGGTCCTTTTCATCTCTTGCCTTGGTGTAATCGCTGAGCTTGCCGCTATGGAAATCAAGCGGCGTGTTGTCGACCGCTCCGAGGCCGGTGAGCAGTTCCGGCGTGTCGATCGCGAATTCAACCGCAAATTTGTTGACCGCGTTATTGACCGTTACCGGATAAAACCAGAACCAGACGGACGCGCCGGCCGCCGCCAGAATGACCAGTCCGATAAGGCCGGCGAAAATCTTGCCGATCAGTCTCATGGTGAGCCCCTCTTGTTATTGACACAGCCCTGCGTCGTATTTGGCGGGATCATAGCGCGCAATGGGCCGCGCGCCACCTCCGCTCGCCCTTAATCGACAGCGTTTTGGCGCAAATCGCGGTGCTGAGCCTTTGTCGACGTTTCATCGATTACGGCCAGGATTTTCGCCTTCTCAGCATGATGAAGCGCATGACCGACGCCAGGCAAGACCAGATAGAGCGGGTCGGAGAGTTCTTCCGCCAGCGCAGCCGAATGCAATTTAAGGTTCACCGTCTTGTCGGCGTCGCCGGTCACAATGGCGACGGGCAGCGACAGCGTCCGATAGCTGCCCGACATCGCAATTATCTGTTCTTTCAAGTGACGCAAATCCGCCGCGTGATTCTTGAAGTCGCGTGGCCGGAACAGGAGCGTCAATCCTGATTTCTCATAATAACCGTCCGGCGCCTTGTTCGGCGCAAAAGATTTTTCAACGCCGGACCTTGCCGCATAAGGCGCGTAGATCGGGATCACGATCCGCCGAAGAAGCGGGCCGAGAACCGGCCAACCAGATGCCTTGTTGTACCAGGCGACATCGCCGGGCCATTCATGACTGACCGCCGCCAACAGGACGAGGCCCGACATCTCGTCCTGATAGTGAAGCGCATAGGCGAGCGCGACCGCGCCGCCAAAACTTTGTCCGACAATAAGCGGCTTTTCGACCCCGGCGGCGCGCACCGCATCACGGATCAATTGCGCCTGGCGCTCAAGACGCCAGCCGTCCTCAGGCCTTGTCGAATAGCCCCGCCCCGGCCGGTCGACGATGATGACACGGCGGGACTTAGCCAATTCATCCCCCAGCGCCATTTTCATGTCGCGAAGATTGACGCTTGCACCGTGGATCAAGACGACGGGCGGCAAGGCGCCGTCCGCCGGCCCCATATCGACGAAATGGATTTTTTCGCCGTCGACCGCGACAATTGAACCAATCGGCGGCGCATTTCGCTCAGCGCGCCAGGTTGCGCAGCCGCCAAGCGCCAGAAGAACAACGACGACCAAGGCTGCAAGAAATAAACCCGACATGCGCATTGATGTCTTCTACAACGCCGCCTTGATGATCGCTGCGAAATCTTCGGCTTTAAGGCTAGCGCCGCCGACGAGGGCCCCGTTGACATTCTGGACAGCAAGTATTTCGCGCGCATTCCCGGGCTTCACGGACCCTCCATATAGAATGCGAACGTCCTTGCGCGTGCGATCACGGATAAAGTCATGCATGGCGGCGATGTCTTCGATGGTCGGCGTCATTCCCGTTCCGATGGCCCAAACAGGCTCATAGGCGATCACATAATTTTCCGCCTGTCGCGGGATCGATCCGGAAAGCTGGGCGCCGACAACGTCTTTTTCGCGGCCCGCCTTTCGTTCACTCTCAGTCTCGCCGACGCAAATAATGGCGGTCATCCCCGCCCTCTGCGCCGCTTCCGCTTTTGCGCAAACGACCGCGTCGGTTTCACCGTGATCGGCGCGACGCTCGGAATGGCCGACTATCACAAAAGCGGCGCCCGCGTCGGCGAGCATCTCGGCGCTGATGTCCCCGGTGTGAGCGCCCGACGCTTTCCGATGGCAGTCTTGCCCGCCGATCGCGATCCCTTCGTCGCTGAACTCCGTCGCAAATAGGCCGACGAGGGTGGCCGGGGGACAAATGAGAATGTCGACATCGTCCGGCGCGGAACCGTCGAACATCCCGATCAACTTCTCGACCTCATTCACAGACGCCGAAAGACCGTTCATTTTCCAGTTCCCCGCAAGCAACGGCTTCATTCGACCCTCCCTTGGAATGTCCGCCCGCACTAGGGGAGCCTTGTCGATTTGTCCAGAAAAACAAGCCTTAAGCCGCGCTTGTTCTTGAAACCCGACGCCACTAGGTTAGCGCCGAAACGCACCCGGGGTCGCCTTGCGTCGCGGTCCGACGGGGCGTCCAGCAGATTGGATGACTGAATGCTCAAACAAATTCGCGGAACGCTCAAGCGCGTCGGCGCCTGGATTGTCGTTCCCCTCGTCGTTCTCGGCTTCATCTTCGTCGGCGTTCCCGAAGTGCGCCAGCTTGCGAGCAATCACGCCGTGAAGGTCGGCGGCGAAGGCTTTTCCGCCCTCACCGTGCAGCGTGAATTTGACCGCTACGCCACCAATCGGCGCCTTTCCGGCGACGAGTCGTTCGACCGCGCGCAAGCGATCGAACTGGGCGTGCCGAACCAGATCGTTCAATCGCTGGCGACGCGCGCTGCGCTCGACCAAGAAGCCGGCCGCATGGGTCTGCTCGTTCCCCGTTCGGCCGTTCGAGAATTCCTCCAGTCAAACGAACAATTCAAGAACCCGCGCACCGGGAAGTTCGACAATGAAGTGCTGACCAACATCATGCGCGAATATAATTACGGCGTTCGCGAATTCGAAGACCGGCTGCAATCCGACCTTCTTCGAAATCAGCTGACGTCGGCGCTCAATGCAGCCGGCGGCGCGCCGAAGGCGTTTATCGATTCACTGGTGCTCCGTGAAACGGAACAAAGGACGATTAGCTATCTAACCGTCACCAGCGACATGGCCGGCGACGCCTCCGAAGAAACGCCCGAAGCGCTGAAGAAATATTATGAAGATAACGCCTCGCAATTCATGGCGCCCGAGTACCGCACTTTCACGACCGTGATCCTTAAGGATGCGGATTTCGCCGAGACCGAATCAATATCCGAGGATGAACTGAAGAAAATCTACGATGCAACGAAAGCGCGCTACGAAACGCCGGAAAAGCGATCGCTGTACCAGCTGACCTTCGACGACGAGGCAAAGGCCAAAGCGGCGGCGGACGCACTCAACTCCGGCCAGCCCTTTGAAACCATCGCAGCTGGAGAAGGCAAAACGCTCGCGAGCGTCACGCTTACCGATATCGAGAAACGCGATCTGCTCGACCCCAAAGTGGCCGAAGGCGCATTTAAGGCGACGGAGGCCGGAGCCGTTGTCGGCCCGATCGAAGGCGTGTTCGGCTATACGATCGCCCAGCTTGTATCGATAAGCCCAGCGAGCGTGCGCAGCTTTGACGACGTTCGCAGCGAAATCGAGGCGGATGCGCAAAGCAAGGACATCAAGAAAAAGCTTTTCGAAGCGATCGACGAAATAGAAAACGCCAGAGACACCGGCGCATCGCTGGCGGACGCCGCCAAATCCGCGGATGCGGTCGCCATCGAATATGGGCCGATTGATTCATACAGCTTTGGCGCGGGCGGCGAGATTGTCGCCGATATTCCGGCCGACGTTCTAAAAGTGGCGTTCAGGCTGGATGAAGGCGAGGAATCCGACGCGATCGAACTCGACGACAAGTCCGGGTACTTCTTTGTCGTTGTGAGCGAAGTGCGTTCGCCCGCCGTCATTCCCTATGAGGAAGTCGCTGACGAAGTCGCGACGCGCTGGCGCGCCGCCGACCGGGACGGACGCATCGCAAATGCGGTCAAATCGGTTCGCGACGCAATTGACGCCGGAAAATCTCTGAAAGAGGCCTCAGAAATCTTGAACCGCGCCCCGATCACAGAGCGGGTGACACGCCGGACCCAAAGCCAGGCTCTGTCACAACCCGTGCTGGAGCAAGTGTTCGCAGCGTCGAAAGGCGAAACGATTTCCGGCCCGGCCGCCATAGGCGATGCGCAAGTTATCGTTTCGGTTGACGACATCGCCTATGATTTGAGCGCCGTCAGCAGCGATGATATCGTCGCCTTTTCGCAGTATGTCGGCAATCAAATGGGACAGGAGCTTGTTGACGCTTACGCAGGCGCCGTCGTCGCAGACGCCAGGCCGGAGATTAACCAGGCCCAGATCGACGCCATCTTTGCAGAGACCCAATGAGTCTTTCGCCTGGCTTTGATGACTTTCAACGGCGTTACGAGAAGGGCGAGGCGCAGATAATCGTCCGGCGCCTTGTCAGCGATCTCGAAACGCCGGTTTCGGCTTTCCTGAAGCTCGCAAGCCGTCGCCGCAACGCCTTTCTACTCGAGTCTGTCGAGGGCGGAGAGAAACTCGGGCGTTATTCTATCATCGGGATGAGGCCGGACGCGATCTGGCGCGCCCGCGGCGCTGTTGCGGAAATCAACTTTCGCGCCGGCGAGAACGCGGATGACTTCCGGAAAGACGACAAGGCGCCGATCGAAAGCCTTCAGTCGTTCATCGACGCCTCGGCAATCGTATTGCCGCAGGGCGCTCCGCCGATGGCGGCGGGCGTATTCGGGTTTCTAGGTTATGACATGGCCCGCCAGATGGAGCGCCTTCCCGACCGGCCGCACGCCGCCTTTGACATGCCGGATGCGCTTTTCATCAGGCCCACTCTGATCGCCGTCTTTGACAATCTCAGGCAGGAAATCGTTCTCGTCGCAACCGCAAGACCGCAGGAAGGATTGTCGGCGCGCAGCGCCTATGACCAGGCGTCGGGAAAAATCGCCGACGCCGTCGCTGACCTCTCGGCGCCTCTCGAAACACCGCGCGAAGCTGCGCTGGAACTCGATCCTGAAAGCGTCGCTATGCCGGCGTCCAACACATCGCAGGACGACTACAAGAAGATGGTCGCCCAGGCGAAGGAACACATCGCCGCCGGCGACATCTTCCAGGTTGTTCTGAGCCAGCGCTTCCAGACGCCGTTCCCGCGCCCCGCTTTCGCGCTGTATCGATCGCTGCGTCGCCTTAATCCGTCGCCGTTCCTTTTCTTCCTGGATTTCGACCGGTTTTCGCTTGTCGGATCGAGCCCTGAAATCCTGGTTCGCATTCGCGAAGGTGAAGTGACGATCAGACCAATCGCAGGTACGAGGCCGCGCGGCGCCAATGAGGAAGAAGATCTGCGACTTGCGGATGAATTGCTGGCCGATCCAAAGGAACGCGCGGAGCATCTCATGCTGCTCGACCTTGGACGCAATGATGTCGGGCGCGCCTCCGAAATCGGAACTGTGGCTGTGACGGAACGCTTCACGATCGAACGATACAGTCACGTCATGCACATCGTATCGAACGTCATCGGCCGACTACGCAGCGATCTGCATGCGACAGACGCCGTTGCGGCTGGTTTCCCCGCCGGCACGGTTACAGGCGCGCCGAAAATCCGCGCCATGGAGATCATCGATTCTCTTGAGCGCGACGCACGCGGCCCCTATGGCGGCGCGATCGGGTATTTTTCCGCCGATGGAAATGTCGATACCTGCATCGCGCTCAGAACGGCTCTCGTCAAAGACGGCGTGATGCATGTTCAAGCCGGCGCCGGGATCGTCGCCGATTCAGACCCGGATGCCGAACACGCCGAATGCGTCAACAAGGCGAGGGCCCTTTTCGCCGCCGCCCGATCAGCGCTTAGCCAAAATTAGCAAGCGCCGCCTTCCCGAACGACGAAAAAAACTCGCTGCGCCTCCCTCGCAATTGGCCTCCGCCCGGCTGATACGCCGCTCTTTGCGACGAATTGAGGACTAAACGCGGCGAACGGCGCCCTTTTCACCGCTGATATGTCCTAGGTCTTGCGGAAAGCGTCGGCCGACTGTCGACGCCCGCAAATCTCAGGGGTCGTCATGAAAAACCGAGTCAAAATCATCCTTTTCTCAACATCCGCTCTTTGCGCTGCGGGAATGCTGGCGCCGAGCGTCGCGGCGGAGAACGCCGCCGAGCAACCAGCGACGCAAGCCGTCGATCAGACGGAAGACCAGCGTCTCGCCGCGTTCTTCGAGGAAATTTTCCAGCGCAATCTCAATAACAGCCCGATCTTCCAATCGCAGCTCGGCATGAAGGGCGAAGATTACGGAAAGTGGGATGATTTTTCCGATACTGAAGCGCAGCGCCAGAACGAGGAGACGAAAGCCGATCTTGCCCGCCTGCGCGCGGAGTTCGATGTCGACAAATTGTCCGAACAATCAAAGATCAGCTACAAGATTTTCGAATATCTTCAGGAACGCGCATTAAGAAATTTTCCGTGGCGATTTCATGGATACGCTTTCTCGACGCAAAATAACCCCGCGACTTTTCCAGCCACATTCCTACAAAACATCCACCGCGTCGACACGGTCGAGGATGCTCAGGCCTATATCTCGCGCATCCGCGGACTGGAAAAAGCGTTTGCCCAATTCAGCGAAGGCGTCGACATCGCAGCTGCGAAAGGCGTCGTTCCGACGTCATTCTCTTTCGACCCGGTTCTCGAAGACGCTCGCAACGTGATGCGCGGCGCGCCGTTTGACGATAGCGGAGAAGATTCAGCGATATTCGCCGATTTCAAGAGCAAGGTCGAAAAACTCGACATCTCAAAGAAAGAAAAAGATCGCCTCGTCAACGACGCGAAGGACGCCCTCCTTCAATCCTTGAAGCCGAGTCTTGACGTCTTCCTCACCAAAGTCGAATCATTGCGCGATAAATCAGTCGGCGAAAAAGGCGTCTGGGCGCTTCCGGACGGCGATGATTTCTACAAAGCCCAGATCGACTTCTGGACCAGCGATGAAACGCTGACCGCCGACCAAATTCACAAAATCGGTCTTTCCGAAGTGAAGCGCATTCGCAGCGAAATGAAGAAGATCATGAAGCAAGTTGATTTCAAGGGAGACGTAGCCGCCTTCTTTGACTATTTGCGGACTGATCCGAGCAATTTTTTCCCGAACACGGACGAAGGCCGCAACGCCTATCTTGCGCAGTCAAAGGGCTATATCGACTCGATCTACGCAGACGTCGACAAATATTTCAACATACTGCCGAAAGCGCCGCTCGAAGTTCGGCGCGTTGAAGAGTGGCGCGAGGAAACGGCGCCGATCGCCTTCTATAACCAGCCGACCCCGGACGGCTCTCGTCCAGGCATCTATTACGTCAATCTGAAAGACATGACGACCAAGCAGAAACATGAAATGGAGACCGTAGCCTATCATGAAGGCGCTCCCGGTCACCATTTCCAGATCGCGATCCAGCAGGAACTCGAAGGCGTGCCGACCTTCCAGAAGTTTGCATTTTTTGGCGCCTATATCGAAGGTTGGGGCCTTTACGCGGAACGTCTCGCCAAGGAAGAAGGTCGCTTTACAGACCCGCTTCAGGATTTCGGCCGCTTACAGAATGAAATGCTGCGCGCCTGCCGGCTTGTCGTCGATACAGGGTCACATTCCAAGAAATGGACGCGCCAGCAGATGATCGACTTCATGCTCGAAAACAACCCGATGACGGAAGAAGACGCCATTAAAGAAGTCGAGCGTTACATAGACAACCCGGGCCAGGCGCTTTCCTACAAGATCGGCATGCTGCGAATTCTCGAGCTGCGCGAGAAAGCGAAGAAGTCTCTCGGGTCGAAATTCGACATTCGGGACTTCCATGACGTCGTCCTCAAAAACGGCGCGGTTCCCCTGCCCATTCTGGAGGAACTGGTCGATGATTACATTGCCAAGAAAATAGCGGCCTGATCGTTCGCCGTAATTGACCGGTAATAGAGCTCGCAGCGGCGCTATGGCGCCGCTGCGAACGTATTGGCGGAATGTCCGCGGATCCCGGAGATGGTTGCAAGTTCAAATCCGCGCGCCGGCGCGGTGGTCAGCCAGGGGCCGATGATGTCGAGCGTTTCGCGGCGCGGATG
>JAGRED010000300.1 GCA_020446725.1 Parvularculaceae bacterium
AGTCGCCGGATGACGCGCCGCCCGCCTTGTCGCTTTTTCCAGACGGCGGCTTTTTCATGCGATTTACTCCTCGACGGCCGCGCGATTGCGCGCGTCATCATAAGCGGCCTTGATGAGCGCGCCGAGCGCCGCCTCTTCGATGGCGCGTCCGGGAATGATCTTCGCATGCCGCATGCGCTTGCCCGAGCCTTCAAGGAGGTCGCATGGATCACGCAGTGACGCGCCTTGAAAAAAGCCGACCGCCGCATGCGCCTTGAAGGCGTTGACATAGGCGAAGGCGATGTCGCCGACGCAGGCGGTCGGGCAACCGTCATGCATCGTCTCGCGCAAGTCGGGGCCGCATCCGCGCATCATCTCGAACCACGGCAGAACCATAAGACGCAGCGGCTCAAGCCGGCCCGAAAACCAGATTTCAATGCGCGGGTCGCGCCGTTGGGTTCCGTCGAGGCGGAAGAGATCTTCCATTACCCGACCATGCCGCAAGCGCGCGTCGGCGTCAGCCCCTGAGCTGGATCACATCCGCCGAGCGGCCGAGCGCGCGCATGACCGTCTCGACGATATGCGGCGCGTTGAGGCGCGCTTCGTCATACATTTTCGCCGGGGAATTATGATCCTGATAGCGGTCGGGCAGCGTCATCGTGCGCGCCTTCAGCCCGCCGTCGAGCAATCCCTGATCGGAGAGATAGTGGAGGACCCAGGCGCCGAAGCCGCCGCGCGATCCTTCCTCGACCGTGATGACGACTTCATGATGGCGGGCGAGCTGCTTGATGAGGTCGTGATCGAGCGGCTTGGCGAACCGCGCATCGGCGACCGTCGTTGAAAGGCCGTGCGTCTCAAGCGTGTCGGCGGCCTTCAAAGCTTCGGCGAGGCGCGTGCCGAGAGAGAGGATCGCGACTTTCGTCCCTTCACGGACGATGCGGCCCTTGCCGATTTCAAGAACCTTGCCGATCTGCGGAAGATCGACGCCGACGCCTTCGCCGCGCGGGTAACGATAGGCGATCGGGCCTTCGTCATAGGCCGCGGCCGTCGCGGTCATGTGAACAAGCTCCGCTTCGTCGGCGCACGCCATGATGACCATGTTGGGAAGACAGCCGAGATAAGCGAGGTCGAAGGCGCCCGCATGCGTCGGTCCGTCGGCGCCGACAAGCCCTGCGCGGTCCATCGGGAAACGAACGGGCAGCTTCTGCAAGTCGACATCATGCTGCACGCTGTCATAGCCGCGCTGCAGGAAGGTCGAATAGATCGCGCAGAACGGCTTCATGCCGTCTGCGGCGAGGCCGGCCGCGAAGGTGACCGCGTGCTGTTCGGCGATGCCGACGTCGTAACAGCGATCGGGATACGCCTTTTCGAACATGTCGAGCGAGGTGCCTGACGGCATCGCCGCCGTGACGCCGACAATGCGCGGGTCTTTTTCGGCTTCCTTGATCAGCGCCTGGGCGAACACTTTCTGATAGGCCGGCGCGTTCGAGGCGGGCTTGTGCTGCTTGCCGGACAGGACGTCGAACTTGACGACGCCGTGGCCCTTGTCGGCGGCTTCTTCCGCCGGCGCGTAGCCTTTGCCTTTGGTCGTGACGACATGAACGAGCACCGGCCCGTCTTCCATGTCGCGGACGTTTTCAAGAACCGGGATCAGATGATCGAGATTATGACCGTCGATCGGACCGACATAATAAAAGCCGAGTTCTTCAAAGAGCGTTCCGCCCGTCACCATGCCGCGGCCGAATTCCTCAGCGCGCGCGAGCTTTTCGTAAAGCGCCGGCGGCACGCGTTTCAGGAACTGTTTCCCGAGCTGGCGCACTTTCTGATACGCTTTGCCCGAGGAAGCGCGCGCGAGATAGGCGCTCATCGCGCCGACCGGCGGGGCGATCGACATGTCGTTGTCGTTCAGGATGACGATGAATTTCGTGCCGAGCGAGCCGGCGTTGTTGAGCCCTTCATAGGCCATGCCCGCCGACATCGAGCCGTCGCCGATGACCGCGATGGCGCTGTTCTTCTTGCCGAGATGATCGCGCGCGCGCGCAAAGCCGAGCGCGGCCGAAATCGAGGTCGCCGCATGCGCGGCGCCGAACGGGTCGTATTCGCTCTCGGAGCGCTTGGTGAAGCCTGAAAGGCCGCCGCCCTGGCGCAGCGTGC
>JAGRED010000301.1 GCA_020446725.1 Parvularculaceae bacterium
CTTTGCCGCCCGGTTTATTTCCGGTAACCTTCGCTTGGTATCTAGCGGGGTCCGCCCGGACGTCGGTTCGATGGGCGGCTGAAGAGGCGAGGGTATGGCGTTGAAACTCCTTATGTCTGCGGCGGCGGCCGCATCCTTGATCATTGCGGTTCCGGCCAGCGCCGCGCCCCAGCGCGGCACGCCGGACAGTTTCGCCGATCTCGCCGAACAATTGGCTCCGGCGGTGGTGAACATCTCATCCGCCCAGAAAGTGCCGGGCGGCAAGGGCGAGACAGCGTCCCCGCTCCAGAAGAAATTCGCGCCGCAAGCCGTGTCGCTCGGTTCCGGCTTCATCGTCGATCCGAAGGGCATTGTCGTGACGAACAACCACGTCATCGACAACGCCGATCAGGTCACCGTGACGATGTCCGACGGGCGCGAATTCAAGGCGGCGATCCGCGCTGTCGACCGGGAAACCGACATCGCGGTTCTCGAACTCGAAACGCCGCCGGCCAAGCTTCCCTACGTCAATTTCGGCGACAGCAATACGGCGCGCGTCGGCGATTGGGTGATGGCGATCGGCAATCCCTTCGGCCTTGGCGGAACGGTGACGGTCGGCATCATTTCGGCGCGCAACCGCGACATCGACGCCGGCAATTTCGACGACTTCATCCAGACCGATGCGGCGATCAACAGAGGCAATTCGGGCGGCCCGCTCTTCGACATGACCGGCAAGGTCATCGGCATTAACACGGCGATCTATTCCCAGACCGGCGGTTCGGTCGGCGTCGGTTTCGCCGTGCCCGCCGATCTCGCAAGCGTCGTCGTCGACCAGCTTCTCGCGCATGGCGAGACGCGTCGCGGCTGGCTCGGCGTGTCGATTGATGAAATGACGCCGAAGCTTGCGACAGAGCTTGGTTTCGAACGCCCGCGCGGCGCCGTTGTTTCGGTCGTGCGGCCGAACAGTCCGGCGCTGTCGGCCGGCGTCAAGCCGAATGACATCATTCTCGATTTCAACAAGCGGCCGGTGAATTCCGTGCGCGATCTGACGCGCGCTGTCGCCGACACGCCGGTCGGTTCGACCGTGCCGATGACGGTGCTGCGCGAAGGAAAACGCGTCATTCTGCGCGTCACCGTCGACCGGCGCGAGACGCGCGTTCTCGCCAATACGCTGACCTCGCCGTTGCCGGGCGGGCTGAAAGCGTCGGGACTGACCCTGGAACGCCCGACGCGCGACGTGATTGAAGCCTTCGGCCTCGCGCCTGACGTTGAAGGCGTCGTTGTGACGGCTGTCGATCCGGATAGTCAGGCGTCGATCGTTCTGCAGCCCGGCGACATCATTCTTGAAATCGGCTGGGAACGCATGACGCGGCCTGAGGCCGCCGCCACAAAGCTCGACAAGCTGCGCAATCTTAATTCCGGCCCGGTGCAGATCTACGTTCAGCGCGGCGAGCTATTGTTCTACGAATCGTTGAGACCGTAGCGCTGATGCCGTAGCGCGATGAAGGTGAGGCGACGCGCACAGCGCGCCCTCGCCGAGTTTGCGCTTATTCGACAAATGCCGTGCGGGCGACGCCCTGCGCATAAAGCAGCGCTGTAAGATCGCCATATCGGATCGCCGCGTCTGCCGCTTCTGCGACTTTCGGTTTGGCGTGATAGGCGACGCCGAGACCGGCGGCGTTGATCATGTCGAGATCATTGGCGCCGTCCCCGACGGCCAGCGTCTCCTCAAGCGGGATCGCGTTCTCGCCGGCGAACCGGCGGAGCGCCGCGGCTTTCGCCTCCCGGCCGAGTATGGGCGTTTTCACGCGGCCGGTCAGGGCGCCGTTCTCGATCATGAGTTCATTCGCCTGATAGTGCTGGAAGCCGGCCAGCATCGCGACGCGGTCGACGAAATAGCTGAACCCGCCTGAGACAAGCACCGTCGTTGCGCCCAGCCTGTTCATTGTTGCAATCAGCATTCTTGCGCCGGGGTTCAGCGTGATGCGCTTTTCGAACGTTTCCTCAAGCGCGCTTTCGGGAAGGCCGGCGAGCATGGCGACGCGTTCGGCGAGGGCTTCATCGAAATTGAGTTCGCCGCGCATTGCGCGCTCGGTGATGGCCGATATTTCGCTTTTCAGCCCCGTGAAATCGGCGATCTCGTCGATGCATTCCTGCCCGATGATCGTCGAATCCATATCGGCGACAAGCAGACGTTTGCGGCGGCGGTTGGCCGGCTGGATCACGACGTCGATGGGGCGGTCGTCGATCAGGCTTGTGAGCGTGTCGTAAAGCTCGGAACGAGGCGGCGCGGCGGCGATGATGAAGTCCTCGGCAACGCCCGGGGACAGCGCGGCGTTTTCGACGCGGCCGAACGCGCCGAGCATGTTCAGAGCCGACTCAACGAAGTCGGGATCGATTGCAGGCTGGGCCGGATTACAAATCAGCGTAATTGCGGTAACAGGCATTGCGATGCCGAGCGCCCCTTCAGGAAAGACGATCCTTATTGCAGGGCCGACCGCCAGCGGCAAGTCTGCGGCGGCGCTTGCGATCGCTGAAAAATTCGGCGGCGAAATTGTAAACGCCGACGCGCTGCAGGTTTACAATGACCTGCGCATCCTGTCAGCCCGACCGCCTGCTGAAGACCTGTCGAGCGCGGTCCATCATCTGTACGGTCATGTCGATGGAGCAGTGAGATATTCCGCAGGCGAATGGTCGCGTGACGCCGCCGCGGCGCTTGCGGATATTCACGCGCGCGGCCGCTGCGCTCTGTTCGTCGGCGGCACGGGGCTTTATTTCCGGGCGCTTGAGCAGGGTCTCGCGGAAACGCCGACCGTTCCCGACGAAGTCCGTCGCGAAGCGGCAAAACGTTATGACGAAATCGGCGCTGAGGCGTTCCGTCTTGAAGTGCTCGCATTCGACCCTGCGATGGCGCGTCTCGATCCTTCCGATCGCCAACGTCACATCCGCGCCTGGGAAGTGTTCCATGCGGGCGGCGCGCCCTTGTCCGACTTCCAGAATGCGCCGGGGCGGCCGGTCGTCGATAAAACCGACATAAGGATAGTCATTGATCCGCCGCGCGAGCGGCTCTACGCGGCGATCGAGACGCGTTATGACGGGATGATCGCCGCGGGCGCAATTGATGAGGCGCGCGCACTCGCCGCGCGAGGGCTCGATCCGGAGCTTCCGGTCATGAAAGCTGTCGGCGCAGTGGAACTGATTGCGCATCTTGCGGGCCAGATTGGTCTCGACGCCGCAATCGATCTTGCAAAGCGCAATTCGCGCCGGTTCGCTAAACGCCAGCTTACCTGGTTCCGCCGCCAGACACCGGACTGGATGCGGGCCGCCACGCCGGAGGACGCCGTCCGGATGGCGCTGGCGCACCCCTGAAAAGAACGCACTCCCGATCCCAAATCGGGTGCCGAGGGAAGGCGCAATTCAGGCTGGGCGGCTGTAATCAGGCCCTCTCACAGCCGCGCTTGCCCCTGCCAACCGGCGAGGCTAAGGGTCCTGCGGGCCGCTCCCGAAACGTTCCAGGATCGGTATCAGGACGCGCCTGTCCGCCGCAAAACAAAGGATGCAAGCGCTTGATGGCGCCGCTTCGCGATTTTGGCCGGTTCCTGACCTCGATGGACGCAAAGGCGGCGACGTCGCTCCTCGTCTCGATTGTTCTGCTCGTCTTTGTTCTGCTGATGTTCGTATACGGCAAGCACTGGCTGAATCTCGAAAGCCAGGAGCAGCTCAACCAGCTTCTGTTCCGCGCGTCTCAATCGCCCTGGGCGGTGCCGATCGTCATTGCGGTTTTCGTCGTCGTCTCGCTGACAGGTTTTCCGCAATTCTGGCTTATCGCCGGCGCGGTGCTGGTTTTCGGCGCGCGGGACGGCGCGCTCTACTCCTGGCTCGCGACGATGATCAGCGCGACGGTCTCATTCGGCCTCGGCCATTGGTACGGGGGACAATTCGTGCGCCGCTTCGGCGGCGACCGGACGCAGGCGACGGTCGATTTCATCGGCCGGCACGGCATTCTCGCGAGCGGCCTCATCCGCGTCGTTCCGTCAGCGCCCTTTATCGTCGTCAATGCGGCGGCGGGCGCGGCGCACATTCCCCTGTGGAAATATTGGACAGGAACCAGCATCGGGATTGTGCCGAAAATCATCTTCGTTGCGGTGCTGTTCAGCCTCGCGCCTGATCATCGAACCTTTGCCGACGGCATTGAAGCAATCCTCGCCTTTTTGATCAGCCGGGAGCCGAAAGACCTCGCTCTCCTGGCGGCCGCGATTGGCGGCTGGCTCGTCTTCCTGCTCTTTGTCCGGCGAATCTACGAGCGCATGCGGCGGGACGCCGGCGAATAACGAGGCCTCCCGCGCGATGATCTTTGCCGCCGGCGCCAGAATCCGCTTATCTGGCCGCAGAATCGGGCTTTGGGCGGGTTTTGTTGACGATTTCGGAACCCATTAAGGTTAAATAACTCGCCGGGAAAAGCTTCGGCGATAGGATTTGTTCATGCTTTCAACGCTCTTCGGCATGCTGTCTTCCGACATGGCGATCGACCTCGGGACCGCCAACACGCTGGTCTACGTCAAAGGCCGCGGAATCGTCCTCAACGAACCCTCGGTGGTGGCGATCGAAACGCGCGGCGGCCGCAAGCTCGTCCGCGCGGTCGGCAATGAGGCCAAGGAAATGCTCGGCCGCACCCCTGGCGAAATCGAGGCGATCCGCCCGATGCGAGACGGCGTCATCGCGGATTTCGAGGTCGCAGAGGCGATGATCAAACACTTCATCCGCAAGGTTCACAATCGCCGGTCCTTTGCGAGCCCGCGCATTGTCGTCTGCGTGCCGTCGGGCGCGACAGCCGTCGAGCGCCGTGCGATTCAGGAATCGGCGCTGTCAGCCGGCGCCCGCAAGGTGGAACTCATTGAAGAGCCGATGGCGGCCGCGATCGGCGCCGGCCTTCCCGTGACCCAGCCGACAGGGTCGATGGTCGTCGATATCGGCGGCGGCACGACTGAAGTCGCTGTCCTTTCTCTCGGCGGTATTGTCTATTCGCGCTCGGTTCGCGTCGGCGGCGACAAGATGGACGATGCGATTATCGGCTATATCCGCCGTATGTACAACCTCCTGATCGGCGAGGCTTCGGCCGAGCGGATCAAGAAGGAAGTCGGCAGCGCCATGATCCCGACCGAGGGTTCAGGCGTCACCATCCAGATCAAGGGCCGCGATCTCATGCATGGCGTGCCGAAGGAAGTCCGCATCGGCGAGGCTCAGGTCGCCGAGGCGCTCGCCGAGCCCGTCAGCCAGATTATCGAGGCGGTGAAAGTCGCCCTCGAAGCGACGCCGCCGGAACTTGCGGCCGACATTGTCGACACCGGCATCATGCTCACCGGGGGCGGGGCGCTCCTGCGGAATCTTGACCAGGTCCTGCGCGACGAAACCGGCCTGCCGGTCTCGGTCGCCGACGATCCGCTTTGCTGCGTGGCGCTCGGCACCGGCGCGGCGCTCGAAAACGAAAAGGCGATGCGCGGGGTTCTGTCCTCGGCAATCTAAAAAAGACGATTTTTTCGAGGCCCGGAGGTCCAAAAGCTTGGCATTCCGGGACCGATTCAAGCGATAAACGGGGGCGCCGGGCGGTTTCGCCGTCGGCGCCTTCGCTGATTTAACGGGCCTGATTTTGTATGGATGTGCTGGGGCATGACAGGCGGGAAGTCTTCGGGCTGAAGGCGAATTCCCATACAGGCCTTTTGCTGTTTTCTCTCGTTTCGCTGATCCTTCTTCTGTCCAGTCTTTATGCGGCCGAAGCGTCCGTCTTCAAAAAGGCGCGCGAGACGGCGATGGAAACCGCGGCGCCCGTTCTCGCTCTTTTCGCTGGCCCGATCGGGTGGGTGCACGACCGCGTCGGCGACGTCAGCGATTATTTCCGCGTTCTCGAAGAGAACAAGGCGCTGCGCGAAGAGAATGCGGCGCTGCGTCAGTGGGAAGACGAGGCGCGTTCCCTGCGCGCCGTCATCTCGGCGCTTGAAGAACTTGACGCCTACAATGCGCCTCCGGCGGCGAAACCGATCAACGCTTTCGTCATCGGCGAGGCGAATGAGGCCTATGCGCATTCGATGATCGTCAACGCTGGCGCAAAAGACGGAGCGGAAGTCGGCTTCGCGGCGGTCGATGAACGCGGGATGATAGGACGCATTGTCGACGTGGCGCCTAACGCCTCACGCATCCTGCTCCTCAATGACATTCAAAGCCGTATTCCGGTTTTCGTCGAGGGATCGTATGTCGAAGGCCTGCTGGTCGGACGGTCAACGTCAAACCCGACGATTGCAATCACGATGCTCGCGAATGGCGACCGCATTGAGCCCGGCCAGCGCGTCGTGACGTCCGGCGCGGGCGGCGTCCTGCCGCGCGGGTTGACGGTCGGCGTGATTTCGAAACTCACCGAGAAGGAAGCGATCGTCGAACTTTCCGCCGACTATGCCCGGACGCGGCTGGTGCGCATCATCGATTACGATTTTCCGCAAGTTGATGAGGCGACGCCCGAACCAGTCGATGAAAGCGTTTCGGCGCCGACGACCGAAGACGCCGCGCCGCCCCTGACAGCGACGGCGCCTGCCGCCCAGGCCGCTGCGACGCCGCCGCCGGCTGACCCAGACGAGGGCGATTGAAATGGGCGCGCGCGCCGAAAATCTGGCGCGGATGGCGCGGGCGGCGACGCCGACGCTGCTCGGCGTCTTCGGGGCGCTTCTTCTCGCCGCGCCTTTGAGGCTCTTTGAAGGAGCCGTCGCGACCCCCTTGCTCCCGCTTGTCGTGGTTTATTTCTGGTCGCTCTATTCGCCCGGACACCTGCCGGCCGCGAGCGTTTTCTTTGTCGGTCTCCTGCAGGATCTGCTCAGCGGCGGGCCGCTCGGGCTATGGCCGGCCGTTTACCTTGCCGTTCAGTATGTCGCGATATCACAGCAATCTTACTTTCTCGGGCGAGAAACTCATGTCGTCTGGATGGGATTTGCGGTGGCGGCGGCCAGCGTCTCGCTTATATTATGGCTGTTCATGAGCCTGATGTCGGCGACGCTTCTGCCGGTCGGCGGTCTTGCCTATCAGATGCTGACGACGATCGCCGTCTATCCGCTGTTTGCCGTCGTATTCGGCAATCTGCATCGGCGCGTGATCATCGAGGTGTAGTGTAGTGCGCGTCAATTCAAACGATCCCGAAAAGAAAGAAGTGGTGACGCGCCGCGCCGTTTTGCTCGGCGGCGGCTTCAGCCTGCTGCTCGCCGGCGTCAGCGCCCGGCTGTTTCAGCTTCAGGTGCTCGAATACGAAAAATATCAGCGCCTCGCGCAGGAAAACCAGTTCAACACGCGCATCATCGCGCCGCTGCGCGGCGAAATCGTCGACCGCTTCGGTGAGACGCTCGCCTCCAACCGTCAGAATTTCCGCCTTCTTCTGATGCCGGATGAAGCGGGCGACGTCGACGCGGCGCTCGACAGGATCAGGCGCTTTGTCGACATCCCGGAAGACAAGCATGCAAGGCTTTTGCGGGAGATCCGTCGGACGCAAGGCTACGCCCCGGTCGAAATCGTCAATAATCTCGAATGGGACGATTTCTCACGCATCAATTACGAATTGCCTCATTTGCCGGGTGCGCATCCGGAAGTGAGCGAAACGCGCAACTATCCTCTGGGGAACGCGACCGCGTTCGTCATCGGCTATGTCGGCGCCGTCACGGACCGCGATCTCGCCGCGCCGCAAAATGAAAACCAGCAGGTCCTGCTTCGCCAGCCGGGGTTCAAAGTCGGTCGCGACGGACTTGAGCGCACCTATGAAAAGGAATTACGCGGCGTCGCCGGCGCCATGGACGTCAAGGTCAATGCGCATGGCCGCGTGATCGAGGAAATTGACGACAGCATCAGCCCGCCGGTTCAGGGACAAACCCTCGGCCTTACGATCGACGCGGATCTTCAACTCGCGGCTATGAAAGTCCTCGAAGGCGAGAGCGCGTCCGCCTGCGTCATTGATGTCGAGACGGGCGACATTCTCGTTCTCGCCTCGACGCCCGCTTTCGATCCGAATATTTTCACGAAAGGCATTCCGAGCGATTTGTGGCGCGAGCTCAATGAAAGCCCATACAAGCCGCTTCTGAACAAGCCGCTCGGCGGCGTTTATCCGCCCGGTTCAACCTTCAAGATGATCACTGCGATCGCCGCGCAGCGCGCTGGCGTCGATCCGTCTTTTTCGGTGCATTGCAACGGCAAGTTCTGGCACGGCAACCGCTTTTTCCATTGCTGGAAAAAGGAGGGGCATGGCCGCGTCGACATGGCGGGCGCCATCAAGCATTCCTGCGACGTGTTTTTTTACACGATGGGAACAAAACTCGACATTGACGGCATTGCTGAAGTCGCGACCGACCTCGGCCTTGGCGAGACGTTCGAATTGGGCATCCCCGGCCAGCAGAACGGCATTGTGCCGAGCCGCGACTGGAAGCGCCGTTATTATGCAGGCACGCCGGAAAACCAGATATGGTTTCCCGGCGAAACGCTCTCTGTCGCGATCGGACAGGGCGCGACCACGGCGACGCCGCTGCAACTTGCCGTCATGACGGCGCGCATCGCGAGCGGCAAGGCAATCCGTCCACGGATCGTCCGGCTCGTCGGCGGCCTTGAACTGCCTCAAAACAATGCGCCGCATATGGAATTGTCTGAAGAACACCTCAATGTCGCCCGCCTCGGCATGTATAAAGTCGTCAATGAGGTTGGCGGCACGGCCGTGCGTTCGGCGCTTGCGAACAAGGACTGGAAACTCGCAGGCAAGACCGGCACGGCGCAGGTTTACCGGATCACCGATGAAGAGCGCCGGCGAGGCCTGACCAAGGGCGAGGACCTGCCTTGGCATCGCCGCGATCATGCGTTGTTTGTTTGCTTCGCGCCCTTCGATAAGCCGCGTTACGCCTGTTCTGTCGTTGTCGAGCACGGCATCGGCGGCGCCAAATACGCCGGTCCAAAGGCGCGCGACATCATGACCGCGGTCCTGAACAAGGATCCGGCGCGAATGAAGCCGATATCGGCGGAGAGTCTCACGACAGCCTCCGTCGGTCGCACGCGCGAGGGCTAGGCCATGGCGTCAATCATTCTGCCCGGACCGCGGCGAGGCATTCAGGACCAGATCGCGCGCCTGCACTGGCCGCTCATCATCATGTTGTCGCTGATCGCCGGCGCCGGCGTCGTCACGCTCTATTCGGTCGGCGGCGGCTCATGGTCGCCATGGGCCGGCACGCATGCGCTTCGCTTTGCGATTTCCGCATTTGTGATGATCGTGATGGGGCTTATCGGCATCCGCTACTGGATGGCGCTTTCCTACCCGATCTATTTCGTCGCGCTTATCGCGCTCGCGCTTGTGCCGTTCATCGGTGACGTGAATATGGGCGCGCGCCGCTGGATCGATGTCGGCCCGATGCAGTTCCAGCCGTCTGAAATGATGAAAATCGGAATCGTTCTGGCGCTGGCGCGTTACTATCATGGCCTTCGCGCTGAGCAGGTTTCCCATATTCTGTACCTTGCGCCGCCGCTTGTGATGATCGGCGCGCCGGTGGGGCTTGTCTTCCTCCAGCCCGACCTTGGAACGGCGATCATGATCGGCGCGACGGGCGCGGCGATCATGGTGGCGGCGGGGCTTAGCTGGCGATTGATCTTCCTCGGCATCGTCGGTGCGATCGGTGGCGCGATCGCCGCGTTCCGGTTCGGCGTCCTGCATGAATATCAGTTGAAACGGATTTTCACCTTCCTTGATCCCGATTCCGATCCGCTCGGCGCCGGCTATCACCTCCTTCAGTCGAAAATCGGCCTCGGGTCGGGCGGCCTTGTCGGCAAGGGCTATATGATGGGCACGCAGCGCGAGCTGAATTTCCTTCCCGAGATGCAGACCGATTTCATCTTCACGATCTTCGGCGAGGAATTCGGCTTTGTCGGCTCGTTCGGCCTGTTGCTGCTCTATTTCGGGGTGATCATGACCGGCATGAACATCGCGCTCCGGTCGCGGTCGCACTTTGCCCGTCTAGCCGCGCTCGGCATCTGCGTGACGTTCGGTCTTTACGTCCTGATCAACACCGGCATGGTGATGGGGCTTGCGCCCGTGGTCGGCGTCCCGCTTCCGCTCGTTTCCTATGGCGGCACGGTGATGCTGACGATCATGGCCGGTTTCGGCATCGTCATGAGCGCGCATATGAGCCGCGATCCGGACGCCGGCGGGCTCTAGCGGAGCGTGCGAAATTCGTTTTAGGCGGCTTCGACGCGCGCGCTCATCGTCGCGCGCGTATTCGCATAGGCGCCGCGCATGATTTCGATCGCGGCGAGCGCGGCGACAGCATCGCCGTCCCGGCAACAGGCCTCGATCGCGCGGGCGCTAAAGGCGAGAGAGGATGCGCCGACATTCGCCGCCGAGCCCTTGATCGCATGCGCTGTTCTCGCCGCCTCGTTGAGGTCGCCCTCTTCGAGCTGGCGGGCCAATTGCGCCGCGAGTTCGTCCGTCGAGCGCCAGAATGCCTGAAGAATGTCGAGCACGCCGTCTCGGCCCGCCGCGTTGAGCAATGCGTCGATCTGCGAGAAATCAACAATATGATCCGTGTCGGTCGCCAAAATTCGCACGCTTGTTCAGAGCATTGACTTGTGGGCTGCGGCGGCTTGCCGCGCGCATGAGGGAGAATGCGCGCCCAGTCGTTAAAATTTTCTCGCTCGACAGCCGTGCGCGCCGTTAAGGCTGCATTAACGATCTGCGAAAGCGTCGGTCGCCCGCACGAGAGCGTCGATGATGCCGGGTTCGCTTGCCGCATGGCCGGCGTCGCCGACCAGAACGAACGCCGCTTCGGGCCAGGCCTGGTGAAGATCCCAGGCGCTTTTCATCGGCGTGACGACGTCATAGCGCCCCTGCACGATGACACAAGGGATATCTCGGATCTTGTCGATATCGGCGAGCAGCTGGTCGTCCTGGCGGAAAAAGCCGCTGTTGACGAAGTAGTGACATTCGATCCTTGCGAAGGCGACCGCGAAAGCGTCGGCCGAAAAGCTGTCGATGCGTTCCTGTGAGGGCGTTAGGGACACCGTGCCGCCTTCCCAGGCGCTCCACGCTTTCGCAGCGCGGATTTTTTCAGCCTCGTCGGCGCCGGTAAGCCGGCGATAATAGGCGGCCATGAAATCGTCGCGCTCCGCCGGCGGGATCGGCTCGACATATTTCTCCCAGGCGTCGGGGAACATCCAGCTTGCGCCTTCCTGGTAGAACCAGAGAAGTTCGCTGCGGCGGAGCATGAATATCCCGCGCAGGACGAGTTCGGTCGTCACGTCCGGATGGGCCTCGGCATAAGCGAGCGCGAGCGTTGAGCCCCAGGAACCGCCAAAGACCTGCCAGGCCTCGATGTCCAAATGTCGCCGCAATTTCTCCATGTCAGCGACAAGGTCCCATGTCGTATTGCCGTCAAGTTCGGCGTGGGGCGTCGACTTTCCGCATCCGCGCTGATCGAAAAGGACAATCCGATACTTCGAGGGATTGAAATAGCGTCGCATCGACGGGGTCGTGCCGCCGCCCGGTCCGCCATGGCAAACGACCACGGGCTTGCCCGAAGGATTGCCGGAAACTTCATAGTAAATTTCATGCAAATCGGAGACTTCGAGCCGGCCGGTTTCGTAAGGCTCAATGGCGGGATAGAGATCGCGTCGTATTGTCATTTTTGGGCTGACTCTTTTTCAACGTCTGTGTTACCTCCTAACGGGGGGGCGGGCGCACAATCAAGACGACAATGGTCGTTGAAGGGGGCGCTTCGTCGCCTGAGTAAGGGCTGCGATCGGGCCGTATGCCGGATCGTCGCTCCGAACGTCGCCGGTTGCGTTGGGAGTTTTGTGCGTTGACGGGTTTGCGTGGCGGCCGACGTTTTATCGCAGCGATCGCCCTCGCCTTCATGGCGGCGGGTTGTTCCACAGTCATCAAGACATCCTCTGCAGGCGATGACGCCGCTTACGCCGCGACGCGTGTGGCGCTTGTCGCCGCCGCTGCGGACGTCGCCGCATCCCCATGGCCCAAGCCGTCCGCGTCGACCCTCGCTGACCGGCTCGCCGGCGCCGGCGATCAGGACGCGAAAGTGTCGCGCGACGACGCCGTTGCGGCCTATCTCGATCTAGTCGGGTCGCGTGAAGATGCGGAAGTCGTCATTCTGGCGGACGCGGAGCGCCACCTGACGGCGGCGGCGGCGTTGAAATCGGCCGCCGAAACCGCCTGTGACGCCGCGACCCCGCGCCTGTCGGATGTCGCGCTGCTTGAAGACGCTATCGGCGATCTGCGCGAGACGCGATCAATTTACGTCCTCACCCTGACGAAAATCGACGTTCCGGACAGCAGCATCGACAAGGTGAAACGCGATTTCGATGACGCGATCAAAGAGCTCGGCGCTGTCGCCGACACGCTCGCTGAAAGCGCCATGAAGCGGCGCGCTCAAAATTTCGCCGGCGGACAAAACTACGCGGCCGGCGCTCACGACGCGCCGACGACGCCCGGCGCATTCTAGGCTATTCCAACGATCAGATCGTAATCGTCTGTGCGCCGTCCCATTGTTTCGGCGCATCTTCATCCAGCATGGAGCGGATGCGATCTTCATAGAGATCGAACAGCGCGATCTTTGCGCCGGGAGATTGCTTTGCTTTTGAAAGGTGCGCGCGCGCGGAAAGCCAGTCGCCGTCGCGATAAGACGCGAGCATCTGCCGATGCGCGTCTTCAAGCGCGCGAAATCCCTTGCTCGATTTGATGAACGGATTGCCGACAAGCGCGTAGATGCTGAACGGTCGCTCGGCGTCCGCCTCTTTCAGGCGATCGAGTTCGAGAAAGGCGAAATTATGGTTTGTCTTTCGATGGACGGTTTCATCGCAGATGATCGCCGGTCCGTATACGGCCGCCTGACGGCTCAGGAACGAAGCGAGATCGACGGCTTTGCCGATCGCCGAATAGCGATTGTTTCTGCCGTGCCCCATCGGGCCGACGAAACACTCGCCAGTCGCGACGCCGATCGCGAGGCGCAATTGCACGCCGCGCAATCTCGGCGAATTTTCAATCTCGGCGTTGACCTTGTCCATGCTTTCGATGAGCCGCAGCGCCGCCGAGCAGGCGTCGCGCACGTGATCGGCGTTTTCTAGCGGCGCATTGAAGTAAGCGAGAATGCGCCCGCCCTCGGCCTGATCGGCTGCGCCGCCCGTTTCGATGATCGCTTTCTTCAGGTGAACGCAGCCGAGCGCGATGAGATTGGTAATTTCGCCGGGCGCATCGGCGAGGCGTTCCACATCGTCTTCAAGAAGGCTGAGCTCGCAGGAAAGAACGGTCAGCGGCCGCCGCGCGCCTTCAAGGAGGTCCGAAGCGCCTTCTTCGCGAACTCGTTTCATCGTCGTTTCGGGAAGCGCGCCCTTGAAGGCGCCGCGCACGCTGTCGTCTTTCAGCGCGCCGCCGAGCGATCTTCCACCGGCGACGGTGAAAGCGCCGAGGAAGAGCGCCAGCGACGGCGCCAGCGGATCAGCGAGCACTCTCGCGCCTGCAAAGGCGAAGAGGGACGCGGCGA
>JAGRED010000302.1 GCA_020446725.1 Parvularculaceae bacterium
ATCCACGAGCGCGGATGGGTGACCGCGACGTCGGAGGCGATTTCCGCCCAGCCTTCGAGCGTCATCACCTGAAACAGCGTGTACATCGACACGAAGACATTGCCGAATATCTCCGGGTGATCGGCGCCGTAGATATTCGCGCCGATGACGGCGAAGACATAGACGATCAGGACGACGACGATGCCGACAGAGGCGATGCCGGGAATGGCGTCCAGCAGGGCGGCGACGACGATCCTCATTCTCGGGATGACGGTCACCAGGCGAAGCGCGCGCAAGACGCGCAGCGCACGCACGGCCGCGAGGCCGGAATTGGCGGCGAAAAGCGAAATGCTGACAATGATGAAGTCGAAAATGTTCCAGCCCGACCTGAAATAGCTTGCGGGCGCGGCGTAGAACCTCAGCGCGAGCTCGACGACGAACAGCGCGACGATAAACCGGTCGAGGATGAGGATTTCATCGCCGAAGGAAGCCGCCGCCTCCGGCAGGGTTTCGAGCCCGAGAAGCGCGGAATTTATCAGGATCAGCGCCAGAACCCCGAACTGGAAGGGGTTTGAATCGACGAGCCTTTTGACTTGTTCCTGGAGCGGCATCGCAAGATGGCTACGCCGATTGCAGGGCGAAAATCCACCCGGCGCATCACACCGGTTCCGCACCCGCCGGCGCGCGAACGGGCGCGCCGGATTAACGGCTTGATCATCGGGCGCGATTCCCGAATCGCGCCCGATGATCCGAGGCGGAGCGGAATTGGCCTTTGCGCCGTTTTGGGCTATTGCGGGCGGCTTGAGACGCCGGGCGAGGCCATGACGGATTCAGCCGAGATTACAGACGCTTCCCGAAAGGGGGCCGGGTCAGACCGTCATGTCGGCCGCGCCAAGGTGCGGTTTCAAGGCGTCGTTGAGTCCGGCGAAGGCGATACGCCGGCGGAATTCCGCAGTTTCGAAGACTGGGCCGCAATGACTGCCGATCGCGGCGAGCGCCAGGCCGCCCGGCTCGGCCGGGAGCTTTTTTTCGCGGCGCGGTTCCTCGCCGTCTTCCTCTTCTTTCTCGTCATCGTCGGCTGGCCGCTCGCGACGACAATCGGCTATTGGACCGAGGTCGGATCGCTGAAAGGCTATCGGCTCGACATGGCCTATACGGCCTGGGCGGTCGCGTTCGGCTTCATCGTCGCCCCGTGCCTGTGGCTGCTCGGCTATCTCGCGCTCCACATCATGAACATCATCGGCCGCTCGGAAGCGGTCGCCATCACCGCGCAGCAACTTCTTCAGCCGGACCGGGTCGCAGTCGAGAATGTGCAGACAGTCGGTCTTGTCGTGCGCGAGCAGATGGACGCTCTCAACGCCGGGATCGACGACGCGCTCATTCGCCTCGCATCCGCCGAGGCGATGATCCGCCAGCATGTCGGCGCAATCGAACAAGCGGGCGCCGCGGTCGAAAGCAAGACGTCGATTGCGACGGAGCGCGTCGCCGCCGAACGCGCGCGCCTTATCGACCTCACCGAAGCGCTGAACGCGCGCGCCGATGATTTTGCGACCGCGATCGCGCAGAAAGCGCAATCGAGCATCGAGGCGATGCAGAATGCGGATGACGCGGGCGCGCTCGCCGAATCGCAGCTTGATGATCGCCTGGCGCGTCTCGAAGCCGCCGCGCAGCGTGCGCTGATGAGTTTTGAAGCGCTCAACATCGCCCTTTCCGACGCCGACGAGCATATGCGCGCGACATCAGGCTCGATCGAGACGTCGGCGAGCGAAGTGAAGCGGACGAGCGAACTCGCCTCGCGCATCGCAGACGCGGCCGCGGAATCGGCCGCCCGCAACGCCGCCAATGTCGGCATGTTCGCAAACCAGGCCTCGGAGCGCGCGCGGCAGGCGGCGGATGAAGCGATCGAAACGGCGCGGCGCGAAGCCGAACGCGCCTCGGAATCGGCGATTGAATTCGCAACGCGCGAGGCGAAACGCGTAACCGACGCTGCGGCGCGCGCCATCGAAGACGTTCAGTCGGCGACAAAAGGCGCGGTCGAATCGGCCGCCGCAGATGCTGAGAAGGCGGCCTCCGCCGCACATCTCGTTTCGGATGCCGCCAAGCTTGCGACGACGGCTGCGCGCGAAGCTTCGGGCGAAGTCATGAAGGCGAGCGAATTCGCCAAGAAGAGCGCAGACGACGCCATCAGCATTTCGGAAACCGCCTCGGAACGCGTCGCGCAACGCAATCAGGAACTCGCCGCCGCGCGCGCCTCGCTCGAAGCGGAAAACACGCGCCTTGAATCGCTGATCGAAGAACAACGCCGCCGCGCCGACCGTCTCGCCGAAGCGATCGCGACGCAAACTGAGCGCCTGTCGAAGCTTGCCGAAAACCAGCTTCGCGAACAGGAGGCGGCCGCGCGTCTCGCCGAGGCCCAGGCGGCGATCCAGAAAACGCGCGCCGCCGATATCGAGCGGGAGCAGGCTACGGAAGCGGAAGTCAAGGCGCGCATGGACGCCGACCGCGCCGCAAAGGCCGACGCCGAGCACAAAGCGAAGGCCGCCGCCGTCGCTGAAGAAGAAACGGCGCGGCGCGCAGCGGCGGCGACTGCAGCGAGGGAAGCCGAAAAGACGGAAACGCGTCGACCCGCGCCGTCAAACGTTCTTGATCTCGGCGAGACCGCGCGCCGGCGCGCCGGCGCAGCCAAGCCCGCGGCGCAGTCAGCCGCGCGCCTGGACGAACTTGCGGCGGAAATCTCGCGCGCAAAGCCCGGCCGCAAGGCGAACGGCGCGGCGAAAGACGATGAGCGGCCGAACAAGGACGGCGTTTCCTGGCGAGAAATCCTGACGGCGACCGATGAAGCCGAACCTTTGGACCTCGCGTCTGAATCGCGGCGCGCCGACACGGAGCGCGCGTCCGCGGCGAACGCGATCCGCATCATCGGCGATCTTCAGTCCTTCACGCTCAATCTCGAAAGCCGGCTCTACGGCGACCCGCCGCCGGCCCTGCTCGAACGGTTCGACCGCGGCGACCGGAACGTTTTCGCCAATCGGCTGTTGAGGCTCAATGAGTCAGACGTGAAGCGTCGCATCCGCGCGGAATCGGCGCGCGACAAGATGTTCGAACGCGGCATCCACGATTTCCTGCAAGGCTTCGAGCGGCTGCTGGAGGATGCGACGACGTCTGAAACCGCCGACGAGGAACTGGAGGAATATCTCTCCTCGCCGCTCGGCCGCGTCTATCTTCTCGTCGGCGCGACGGTCGGCTATTTCGCCTGAACGACGCTTTAACGTTTCGCGTTCGCGCGGTTCGCTTCGGCGATCGTCCATTCGACGAGATCACGCTGGACCTGCTGAAGCCCTTCATTCAGCGCCGTTGCGGCGGCGCCCGCATTATCGGCGCGGACGGGCGACTGAACGTCAAACAGCTTTGATGCGTAGATGACGCTGCGTCCATTCGTCAGCCGCGCGAAGACGGCGACGCGCGCCGTCAGGCCGCCGCCATGCGTGACGGAAAGATTTCGGATGTCGGTTTGCAGAACATAGGTCGACACGGGCAAGGTCGTGCGACTGCCGACGCCGCGAATGAGGCCCGTGTTCTCAAAACTGCGCACGAGCGAGGCGCCGAAGAGCCGCGGCGCGCGGTCGACCCATTCGCCGCCGGCGTAATATTCAATACGCGCAGGCTCGCGCGACAGGGCGATCTTCGCGGTGTTGAAGGCGAGCGTCGCGTCCGGCTCCTCAACGCCAAGCGTCCAATCGACGGCATCGCCGGCAGTCTGCGCCGGGGCGAAATCCGTCACCAGATAACGGGCGGATGCGGGCGCTGCCTCGGGAAGCACCGAGACGCATCCCTGAAGCAGCGCGACGAAAACGCCGACAAGAAGTTTTTTCATTGCGCGCCCTCATATCGCGGCGTCGACTCGCCCAGCAGATAGCCGCGCGGATCGCGATCGATTTCACGAAGAACCTGATCAAGGGTTCTGAACATTTGTCGCGCTTCCGCGACGGCCGGACCCATCTGGGCGAGACCTTGATCGGTGAATACGCGGATCGCCTCGCGATTTTCAGCGAGCGTGCCGCGCAATTCCGAAACGAGCAAGCGCGTTTCCTGCAGCGTCGCCTGCGCTTCCTCAATCGCCTGCGGCGCGCCGTCGGCGAGAATGCGGTCGATGCTGTCAGCCGTATGCGAAAGTTTTTCAGAAGCGACGGCGAGGTTTTCAAGCGTCGAGGCGATGTTTTCGTCCTGCGCCGCCATCGTTCCGGTGATCGTATCGACGCTGGCGAGAATGCGCGTAAACGCCTGCGTGTTGTCTTCAGACAGAAGACGGTTCGCCGACGCGATGATCTCGTTCGATCCGGCGAGAATCTGAGCGATGCCGCCGGCGTCCGCCTCTATGCGAGGCACGCCGCGCGTCACGTCTTTCAGAAGCGGCTCGCCCGCGCTGCCGCCGACGAGCTGGATGATTGCAAGGCCCGTGAAGCCGACAAGCTCAAGTTCAGCCTTGGTGTCCGTCTTGACCGGCGTATCGTCGTCGATCCGGATACGCGCAATAACGATCGACGGATCGTCCGGCGCGATCGTAAGCTCACGAACCAGGCCTTTCTGGATGCCGTTGAAGCTGACTCCAGCGCCGACCGAAAGGCCCGATACGCGCTCGCGGAAAATGACGTCGTATTCGTCAACATCGTTATCCGCGCGCGTCAAAAGCAATACGGTGAGAAAGCCGCAGGCGATCGCGATCAGCACCAACGAGCCGACAATTACGTAGCTGCCCCGCGTCTCCATTCCTCAGCCCTTCTCCGCCGGCGGGCGCGTATCGTAGCCTTTCGCCGTCAACGCCGCCCGGCCGCGCGGACCGGAAAAATACTCCTGTATCCACGGATGGTCCGACCGGCGCACTTCATCGAGCGTTCCGATGGCGATCACCCGCTTCTCCGCCAGCACCGCAACCCGGTCGCAGGTCGCGTGCAGCGTATCGAGATCATGGGTCACCATAAACACTGTTAACCCTAAGGAATTCTTGAGGTTCACGATCAGCCGGTCGAAGTTTTCAGCGCCGATCGGATCGAGCCCTGCGGTCGGTTCGTCGAGAAAAACGATTTCCGGGTCGAGCGCCAGCGCCCGCGCAAGCCCGGCGCGCTTGTTCATGCCGCCGGAAAGCTCGGACGGATATTTCGCGCCCGCATCCGGCGGGAGGCCGGACATCGAGATTTTCATCGCCGCGATATCCGCAGCCAGTTCATGCGGAAGCTTCAGATGCTCGCGGATCGGCGCCATGACGTTCTGGGCCACCGTCAAAGACGAAAACAGTGCACCGCCCTGAAACATCACGCCCCATCGGCGTTCCGTTTCGATCTGCTCCTGCTGCGTCTTCGCGTAGAAATCCTCTCCGAATATCCGGACCGTTCCCGCCGACGGGCGCTTCAGGCCGATAATAGCGCGCATCAAAACCGACTTGCCGGTTCCCGAACCGCCGACAACGCCCAGGATTTCGTTCCGCCGAACAGCGAGATCGAGATTGTCATGAATAATGTTGTCGCCGAACTGCGTTCGCAGCCCTTCGACTTCAATGACGTATTCCATGGTGCGATCGACGGCCATCAATAATCGATCTCCAGAAAGAACATCGCAAAGAATGCATCGAGAATGATGACGACGAAGAGCGATTGAACGACCGACAGGGTCGTTCTCTGGCCAAGGCTTTCCGAACTGCCGGCGACTTCCATACCCTGATAGCAGCCGATAACGGCGATAACGAATGCGAAGAACGGCGCCTTGATGAGGCCGACCCAGAAATTCGACAGAGCAATCGTGTCCTGCAGCCGGCCGACAAAAAAGGCCGGAGAGATTTCCATCGCCGTCGCCGCGACGACGCCGCCGCCGATAACGCCGAGCACCGCCGCCATGAAGGCGAGAATGGGCATGAAAATGATGAGGGCGATCGTTCTCGGCAAGACGAGAACCTCTATCGGATCGAGGCCGAGCGCGCGCAGCGCGTCAATTTCCTCCCGGATTTTCATGGTGCCGATCGCCGCCGTGAACGCGCTGCCGGAGCGCCCCGCAACGAGGATCGCGGAAAGGAGCACGCCGAATTCCCGCAGCACGGAAATGCCGACAAGCTCGACTGTGAAGACTTCCGCGTTGAAGAGGCGAAGAATTTTCGCGCCCATGAAGGCGACGACGGCGCCGATCAGAAATGACATGAGGCCGACGATCGGCATCGCGTCGATGCCGGCCTCTTCCATATGGTGAACGATCGAGGTCATGCGCAGCCGCTTGGGATCGCGCATCACCCTGACGAAGGTCGAAAGCGTCAGCCCGATGAAGTTCAACACCTCGACCGCGGTGTAATAGCCTTCAAGAACGCCGCGCCCGAGACGGTTGACCATCATCACGAAGGCGTTGCGCGCAGCCGGTTCGACTTCGCAGGGATTGATGTGCGGGCGAACATTGTCGAGCACCAGCTGGTGCGCGTCGCTGGCGCCGATGATGCCCGAACGGGCGGTGCGCCGCCCGCAGGCGGCGATGATGCGCTCAAAAACCATCGCCCCGGCGGTATCAAGCCGGTCGACGCCTGAAATATCGATCAGAAGATCCCTGCCGACGGTGTCGTCTTCAAACGCCCTGAGGTCGCCGTCGATGGGCCCAAGATGGCGGGCCACCCAATCGCCGCTGGCGACCAGGCGAAGGATTCCCCCCTTCAGGTCCGTCGTATAGGCCGCAGGCCGCATTTCGCCTCGCAAAAATAATGGTTAACAGAGCCTTAACGGCGCATCCCTTGCATTGAGATCAGATAGCGCAGGATGATAAATTCATCCTGAATTATGGTGAACGGTCGTTAATTTGACGCTGTTCGCTGGTAAACGCCGGGCGATTGGAGCGGATTGAGTGGCTGGGACGGTGTTGGCGTCGAATCTGCGCTGGCTGAAAGCGCTGCCGTTAATGGCGATGGTCGGCGTCATGGCCGTCATCGCCGTGACGACCCTCGCCAATGCGGATTCCCGCAGCGGCGGCGCGCGCGAACATTTATTCGATCTCTATCAGCGCCTCTTTCCGGCGGATGTTCCGGCCGCCTCGCCTTTTCATATCATCGAGATTGACCGCGAAAGCATCGACAAGATCGGCCCCTGGCCATGGCCCCGATCCCTGATCGGCGAAATCGTTTCAGCCAGCGCAGCCGCGAATGCGAAAGGCGTCATCTTCGTTGAGGGCGTCGACCGGCCGGATCCGCTTTCGCCCGAATCCATCGGCGATTTCTGGCTCGCCGGCGCGCGTGATGAGCGCCTCGCCCAGGAGCTCGCCCTCCTGCCGAGCACGGACCTGATGCTGGCGCGCGCGCTTTCCGAAACGACGGGCGCGATCGCCATCGACGCATCGTCGGCCCCTCGCGAAATTTCGCGCCTCGCCCTTGAGCGCGCGGACGCGGCCGCGTCGCGGACCGTGACGGCTTTAGGCGGGTCGCAA
>JAGRED010000303.1 GCA_020446725.1 Parvularculaceae bacterium
CGGCGCTCATGCCGGCGCCTTTGAGACGGCGCACGCGCGCGCCTGGGAGGGGAAGACCTGGCCCCGACCGCAACGCCTCACCGACAACCTTTATGATCTCGTCGTCATCGGCGCGGGGCTGTCAGGCCTCGCCGCAGCTTTCCTTTATCGCGAGCGCCATCCCTCGGCGCGCATCCTCATTCTCGACAATCACGATGATTTCGGCGGCCACGCGAAACGCAATGAATTCTCCGTCGGCGGCCGGCGCCTCATCGGTCACGGCGGCAGCCAGTCAATCGACGGCCCGGCCGGCTATTCAGCCGGGTCGAAGGCGATCCTTTCCGCGCTCGGCGTCGACGTTTCAAAATTCTACGGCTATTTCGACCAGGACTTTTACGCGCGCCGCAACATGCGCGCCGGCATGTTCCTCGACCAAAAGACATTCGGCGCGCCCAGCCTGACCGAAATACCCTTCGCCTACTGGTCGGAGCCCCCGTCGCCCAAGTCTGTCAAGAAAGCGCTATCCGCGATGACCGCATCCGAGGAAACGCGCTCGGTGCTGAAATCGCTCGTCCTGCGCGACAAGGATCTCCTGAACGGGAAAACCGCCGATGAGAAGACCGCTTATCTCCGCTCGATCAGCTACGAAACATTCCTGCGCGACCATGCAAATGCGCCGGAAGAGCTCATTCGCCTGTTGCGGCCCGTGCCGCACGGCATCTGGGGCGTCGGATGGGATGCGCTTTCCGCGCTGGAAGCGGCGCGCTGGTCGATGCCCGGAACGTCCGGCCTCGCGCTCGGCGCACATCTCCACAACGATCATGAAAGCGAAGAGCCCTATATATTTCACTTCCCCGACGGCAATGCGAGCCTCGCCCGTCTGCTGGTGAGGAACCTCGTTCCGGCCGCGATCTCCGGCGGAACGATGGAAGACATCGTGCTCGCCGACGCCGATTATTCGAAACTCGACTTGCCGGCGAATGACGTGCGCATCCGCCTTTCATCGACCGTCGTCGACATCGCGCATTCCGATACGCGGCGTTCCGTCGATGTCGTTTACGTTGAGAACGGCGCCGTGCGCCGCGTGCGCGGACGTCACGCGATTATGGCGGGCTACATGGCGATGACGCCGTATATCTGCGCCGAGATGGCCGAGGAGCAGAAAGACGCCATCCGATATTTCACGAAAATTCCGCTCGTCTATGTCAACATCGCGCTGACCAACTGGCGCGCCTTCGACCGCGCAGGCTTTCACCGGATTTATTGTCCCGGATCCTTCTGCGAACAGATCAGTCTCGATTTTCCGGTCAGCATTGGCGACTACCGCTTTTCGGCGTCACCCGACGAGCCGATCGTCCTGCATCTGCAGAAAGTGCCGACGGCGCCTGAACTCGGTCTCAATGAGAAAGACCAGCATCGCGCGGGACGGCGCGCGCTCTACGCTCTTTCCTATGACGATTTCGAAACGGCGATGGTCGAACAATTGACGGAGATGCTCGAACCGCACGGCTTTGACGCATCGAAGGATATCGCAGGCATAACCGTCAATCGATGGCCGCATGGTTACGCCTATGAATATAACGAACTCTATGACGGGCCCGACCGGTCGCCGGCGGCGGGGCCGCATCTTGCAGCGCGCGAGCGCATCGGCCGCATCTCCTTCGCCAATTCCGATACGAGCGCCTATGCTTATGTGAACGGCGCGTTCGACGCCGCAATCCGCGCCGTCGGGGAGCAGGCTGCGATCGCCGATTGAGGGGCGACGCCGTTCTGCGTGTCTCAATATGAGGAGAAGCGCGATGCCATATCGAGCAATAAAAGCGAATCTCGCCGTCGTCGCGATGCTCGCTGGATGCGCGACCGGCGAACGCGCCGACATGACCGCCGCCGGTCTATGCGCAGGTTCTGAATTTCGCGCGTTCGATTTCTGGCTCGGCGAATGGTCGATCGAACAGCGCATCCTCGCGGCGGACGGAACATGGACCGCGCTGCCCGCTTCAACGAAAGTCACATCATCCCCCGACGGATGCGTCCTCACCGAAAACTGGTCAGGCGACGTTCAGTTTTTCTGGGAAGAGATGACGGCGCCTCAGCGCATCTGGGGCTACAGCGTGCGGCGCTTCGACCCGAAGGCCAAAAGCTGGGCCATCTATTGGATGGATTCTCGAAACCCCGCCTTCGACACGCCGCATGTCGGCGGTTTCAACGGCGCGCGCGGAGAGTTCTTTCGCGACTTCGACGCTCCGGACGGCCCGCGCCGCTCGCGCATTTCTTTTGAACAGCGCGCTCCTGGCGACGTTTTATGGGAACTTGCTGTTTCCGCTGACGGCGGCGCGACCTTCGCGCCGATCTGGGTCATGGAGATGCGGCGCGGCGCATCCCGGTAGGTTGCAATTCCCTTTGCGGCGCGCCTGCCGACGGTTGAAATCTTGGAGTTTTCCGCCAGGGAGATTTTACGAAATTCATTTCGGATGCGGAATTCCAGACGGCTGATTCATCAGCATAAAGACGGTTAATTCTCCCTATTGGGGCGGAGTTATCCCCCTCTTTATCCCACTACTTATCCAACACCGCTTACGCGGCCCTACGATTGTCGGCGAGCAGGTCGGAAGAAGGGAGTATGCGCATGAACGGAAATATC
>JAGRED010000304.1 GCA_020446725.1 Parvularculaceae bacterium
TGCGCTCGGCGTCTGCGCGCCGTTCGGCTGCGGCGCGGATTTCTCACGCGCGCTCGCGGCCGATGCGCGTCTTATCGAGGTGCCGGGCGCGCCGGGCGGCCTGCCGGCGATGCCGATCCACCCGCATAATGCGTTTCTCCAGATGTGGCTTGAACTAGGCTTGCCGGGCGTTGTCGCCGCTGCGTCAGCGCTGATCGCCGCAGCGATATCGCTTTACAAATTGTCCATGTCGCGGCCCGCCTTCGCCGCGATTTGCGGCGCGCTGGCGGCGTCTTTGATCTCGCTGCTGGTCGAGGCGAGCCTGTGGCAGGCTTGGAGGCTTGCCGTTTTCGGGCTTGCCGCCTTCGCATGCGCGGTGGCATACAGGCTTGATAACTCGCGAGGGGTCTAAAAAAACGCGAGAGCCGATGTCGTTAAAGGGGGCGCGTGATGACGGAATCCGACCGGCAAGCCGACATTTCGGCGATCGTTGTCTCCTATCTTACCGGCCCCGTTCTTTCACAATGTCTCTCCGCCTTGCGCCGACAAGAGCGCGTCCGCGAAGTCATCCTCGTCGATAACGGCAACCCTGAAGGATTTGTCGAGGAGGCGATCGGTCAGTCGGATTCAGACATCCCGGTTCATGTCATCAACGGTCAGGGCAATGTAGGCTTCGCCTGCGCGTGCAATCTCGGCGCACGCGCGGCCGAGGGCGATGTCCTGCTTTTCGTCAATCCGGACGCCCTCCTGCCGCCGGGCGGCGCAGCGCGGCTTGCGGCGGACGGTTTCGATCGGCAAGGCGCCTGGTTGATGGGCGCCAAGATCGTCGATCCCGACGGGGCCGAACAGCGCGGCTCGCGCCGCGCGACGCTGACGCCGTGGCGCGCCTTTGTCGAGGCGACGCGGCTCTACGCCATCGCGCCGCGCCATCCCTATTTCCGGCGGTTCAATCTTCACGGCGATCCCTGCCCGAAGGAAGTGACGCCGCTGCCGGTGATTTCAGGCGCCTGCTTTATGCTGCCGAAGTCCGACTACTGGTCGATCGGCGGCATGGACGAGCGCTATTTCCTGCATGTTGAAGACGTTGATTTCTGCCTCCGGTTCAAGGAGGCGGGCGGTCAGGTCTATTTTGATCCGCATGTCGCGGTCATGCATTACAAGAGTTCGAGCCGCGTCGACCCGCTTTTCGTTGAAATGCGCAAGACAGCGAGCATGTTGCGATATTTCCGCACGCATTTTTCAGAGCCCTATCCTGCGCCGTTCATGTGGCTCGTCGCCGTCATGCTGTGGGCGCAATTCGGCGTCACCGCGGCATTCAGGATTTTGCGGCGGCTCGTCATGCCGACGCGCGCCCTGGCGCCGGTCCCGGCGGCTGAGACTACTCGGCGATAAATCCCGAAACTTCGAAAAGATGGACTGTTCGCTCCGCGCGGCGGCTCGTGCGCACGGAGACGGTTTCAAGCGGCGTGATCGCCCTGAAGCGTTCCTTGACGGGGGCCGCGTCGCCATTTTCCGTCACATAGAGAACGCGCTTGTCGCGCTCCGGATCATAGGCGTTGAACGCCTCGAAATGATTGTCGATCCGGTTGTTTGAATTCCAGGCGACGATCGGCGCGCTGTTCCGCGCGTAATAGACAAGCTCGCCGGTGATCTCGCGATCATCGGTCATGATCGCATCGTACCCGACGCTCGCCGCCTTGATGCGCGCGCCGATCTCATCCCAGCCCCGTAAGGGTTTAAACGCGCGGTCGGCGCCGACCGCTTCGGCGAAACCGGCGTTCGTGAACGCGAAAAGAAAGCCGAGACCGATGGCGAGATGTGCGGCGAGGCCTGCCTTGAAGGCGAACAGGCTGCGCTTGTCGCGCAGCGCCCATATTGCGGCCATCGCTATGGCGGAGGGATAGGCGGCCGCCGCCCAATTGCCGTGCGCGCGCGAGATGAACGATTGCAGGGCGACAATGATCAGCGCCGGCGCCGCCAGCAACAGCAGCGTTTGCATATCGTCTCGCCTCGTTTCATCGCCGGCGCGCCGGCCGAACAGGACCGCGAGGCAGATGAGCGCAAGCAATATCGGCCCGGCGATGGCGAACTGGTCGCCCAGGAATTTCATCAGCGCCGCGGGATGGCCGAAATCGCCGCTCCAGTTTGCATTCGCGGCGGTATGCGCAAGCGTCTGGAAATCGTTGCGCGCATTCCACATGACATTCGGCGTGATGAATATGGCAGCGATGATCGCGGCGATTGCGCCATCCGTCGGCCGCAGCGCGCTGCGGCGTTGCGGCGACAGCAAAAGCGCCAGCGCCGCGCTGATGAGGAAATACGACATCGCATATTTCGCCAGAAAGCCGAGCCCGATCGCTGCACCGAGTAGGGCCGCCCATCGCCCGCGCTTTTCTTCCTCACGATCGGTCGCGAGAAAGAAAAAATAGACGGCCGCAGACCAGAAAAACATCAGCGGGGCATCGGTTGTAATGAGGGTTGATGAAAGGAAGACGCCGGGCAGGGTCAGCCAGGCGGCGCCGGCCCAGAACGCCTCGCGCGGTCCGGCGATGCGCCTTGCGAGCAGGAAGAGAAAGATCGCGGCGCCGAGATGATAGAACGGCGCGGCAAGCCGCACGGCCCATTCGGCGTCGCCGAACAGCGCTGTCGTCACGGCGATCGACCAGGCGATCAGCGGCGGCTTTGAATAATAGCCGAAATCGGGCGTCTTGCTCCAGAACCAGTATTGGCCTTCATCAGGACCTAGGCCCGCATCGCCGAAAACAAGAGCCGCGATGCGCAGGATCATCAGCGCGCCGGCAAGCGCGGCGAAGCGCCGTTCCGGCGTTGCCAAGAGGCGCGCAAATTCCGTCACATCGCCTCCCGTTCAGCGGCGGCGCGATAGACCGCAATCGTCACATCCTCACCGTTTGAATAGTTGACGCCTTCGATGACGGCGATCGCCTCGACCGATGCGCCGCGTTCCCTGATGCGGTCAATGAAGGCAGGCGCTTCTCTTTTCTCGACGGCGACCGCTCTTTCGGCGTCGAGCGCAAGATCGGCGGCGGCGCGCCCGTCGGCGAGGATCGTCTTCGTTCCGAGCAGAAATATGGCGGACGGTTCGCGATAACCGGCGAGCGCGGCGGGCGGCGCTCCGTCATGCAGCGGGTGAAGGTTTTTTTCGTCGATCGCGACCGACAGTCGTTCTGAAACTTTCAGCCGATCTAGGTTGGGCGCGACGCCGGCGAGCAGGGTCCAGGCGAGCGCGCTGGAAAGAAACGCTGCGGCGATCGTCGCGCCTTGCCGCCGTCCGCGCTGAAAAAGGATTGCCGTCGCAATCGTTGCGGCGGCGAGAGAGCCCGCGGCGATGACGCTGTAAACCCTGATGGGCGCCGCTTGATAAAAATGCGGAGCGGTGATGATCAGCGCTGCGAAGGCCAGTCCCGCCGCGCAATACGCCGCCGCGCCGATATGTCCGCTGACGCGCGTCTCGCCTTGCCCGTTTGCGAAGATCGCCCGCGCAGCGAGGATGGCGATCGCGGGGTAGAGCGGCAGCGTGTAATGGGGCAGTTTCGTCGCCGTCAGTTCAA
>JAGRED010000305.1 GCA_020446725.1 Parvularculaceae bacterium
ACATGAGCACGGGCCGCGTGGCGGCGACGAAATCAATTTGCTGGAAGCCGGCGCCAATTATGGATGGCCGATGACGACGAACGGCATCGACTATGACGGTACGCTCGTCTCGCAACACGCGCATGCCGACGGCGTGCGCTCGCCCTTGATCGTCTGGGCGCCGTCGATCGCGCCCTCGGGCCTCGCCATCTATCGCGGGGATGAGTTTCCCGACTGGAACGGTCATTTCCTTCTCGGCGCTCTCGCCGCCCGCCAGCTTATTCGCGCCCAGATCGACAATGACGGCCGCTCGGTCGCCGAGAGCGAACGGCTTTTCAAGGAAATCGGCGCCCGGCTTCGCGATGTGCGGGTCGGGCCGGACGGCCTTGTCTACATTCTGACCGACGAGGCGGACGGGCGGCTGATGAGGCTTTGCCGGTCCTGCTGAGGGGCGGCCCTTGCGCGGCGCGCCTGATCCGGTATCTATCCCCCCGCTGCGATGCGGGTATAGCTCAATGGTAGAGCCGTAGCCTTCCAAGCTAAAGACGAGGGTTCGATTCCCTCTACCCGCTCCATCATTTCCGGGCTTTGGTGCGAAGCCGAAACGATAGCGACGCCGCCCAATACGCATTGACCGAATTTTCAGAAACTGAAGGTTAACATCGCGTCTCACTCGGGGCTTGGGAGACGGCTTCGCATGCATCGGTTGATTGGACGCCTTGAGCATCTGCTTCGCATTGATGCGGAAAGGCCGGCTGAATCGTTGATGCGGATCAGGGCGGTCTACTCGATCGGCGCCGCTTTCGTCGCAACGCAGATCCTAAACATGATCGTCATGGCGTTCAGCTACGGCCGCTGGACCTACGATCACACCATCACCCTTTTCGCCGTATCAGTTGTCGTGGCGATGATCGCCTGCATTCGATTCTACAAGAACGTTTCGTTCTACGCCGTCGGCTACGCCAGCCTGTCGCTCGTCGGCGTTTTGTGTTCCGCATTGCCGGAGAATACCGGCATCAACTCAGCGCTCGTTCCCTTCATCGCGCTTGGTCCCGTCCTTGCCGGCTTTATGGCGGGCAAACGCGCGGCGTTGTCTTTCTTCGGCGCGGGCGTCGCCGCTCTCGGCTTTCTCTACTGGGTGTCGATATCGAGCGCGCCCACGACGATCTACGGTGACTATACGCGCGAGACCAATCGCTTTGCGCAAGGCTTCTTCGCGCTGAGCCTCTCGACGGTCATTTCGATTTTCATCGCAGAGCGGATCTACATGCTGCTGTCCGAGCTGCGCGAGACCGCCGATCGCGCGATAAGGGCCGAGGCGGCGAAAACCAGATTTCTCGCCACCATGAGCCACGAACTCAGGACGCCGCTGAACGGCGTCATCGGCCTCACGGAAGCCTTGCGGCGCGGCGCGCTTCCCGATGCGGAGAGGCGACTGGCGGAAACTATCGGACGATCGAATGAAGCGCTGTTGCGCATCCTCAACGATCTTCTCGATATGTCGAAAATCGAGGCCGGCAAGCTCGCGATCGAACCGCATCGCGTTTGCCCGCAGCGCGTTATTGCGGAAGCGGCGGATGCGTGGCGTCCTTGCCTTCGTGCAAAAGGATTGTCACTGACGCTTTCAGCCGGCGGCAATGCCCCCGATCGCGTCATGATGGATGATCTCCGTGTCGCGCAGATTCTCCAGAACCTTCTCTCGAACGCTCACAAATTCACGGGTGCGGGCGAGGTGCGTCTCAGCCTCGACGCGACGCGGCTGGATGACGGACGCTGGCGGCTTGACTATCGCGTCGCCGATTCCGGCCGCGGGATCGATGACGGCATGATTGAGAGCATTTTCGATCGCTTCGATCAGGGCGCCGCCGGAACGGCGCGCCGCTATGGCGGCACCGGCCTCGGCCTGCCGATATGCCGTGAACTCGCCATCCTGATGGGCGGCTCGGTCGGCGTTGAAAAAACCGGCGCCGACGGGACGACATTCCTTTTCACCGTGACGGTCGACGCCGTTGACGACGCCGCGGGCGAGACGGATGATTTCGACGGGGGAGAAACCTATTCCCATCTTCGGGTCCTCGTCGCCGACGATAATGAGGTCAATCGCATGGTGATGGGCGAGCTTCTGAAAGGGTTCGGCGTCACCGCCGATTTCGCATGCGACGGCCCTTCCTGCATCAACGCCGCCGCCGCCGCCGGTTTCGACCTGATTTTCGTCGATAAGGAGATGCCGGAACTCGACGGATTTGAGACGGCGCGAGCGATTCGTTCGGGCGTCGGCGCCTCGCGCATGGCGACGATCATTGCGGTCACTGCAGATGGCGCGGACCGTGATCTGCCGGCCATGTTGTCGGCAGGGATTGAAGACCGCATTCTGAAACCGGTCTCGGGCCAGGCGCTCGCCGACGCGTTAAGACGGGCGCAGGCAGCACGCGCGGCGGCCTGAGGGGGCCCGCGGATACCCGCCGTTGATCTTGCAGCGGGACCTTGTAGAACCTCCGCATGGCCAGAATCGCGGAAGACCCGCTGGATTTTTCCGGCAAGACGGTGATTGTCACGGGCGCGGCGTCGGGCATCGGCGCAGCCTGCGCGCGCGCCTTCGCCGCAGCGCGCGCCAATGTCGTGCTTGCCGATATCAATGAGGCGAAAAACCGCGACACGGCGGATCTCATCACCATCGACACCAAGGCGACGTGCATTCCGCACGCCTGCAATGTCGCCAGCGAAGTCGATTGCGAAGGCCTCGTCCTGCGCGCGCTTGATGAATTCGGGCGCATCGACATTCTCGTGAACAATGCCGGCGTCATCGCGCCGGGCACGATCCTCGATCTCTCATCAAATGAATGGGATCGGGTGATGGATATCAATCTTCGATCCTATTTCGTTGTGACCCAGATCGTCGCCAAGGCGATGATCGAACGGAAGATTCGCGGCGTCGTCGTCAACATGTCTTCGCTGAACGCCGAACTCGCGATCCCGAACCAGCTCGCTTATGTGACGTCGAAGGGCGGCGTGCAGCAATTGACGAAGGCTTCAGCGCTCGGCCTTGCGCCGCACGGCATTCGCGTCAACGCGATTGGTCCGGGCTCGATCATGACCGATCTTCTGAAAACCGTCATGGCGGACGAAGAAGGGCGGCGGCGCATTCTGTCGCGCACGCCGCTTGGCCGTGTCGGGGAGCCTGCGGAGATTGCGGCGATTGCGCTGTTCCTTGCGAGCGACATGGCGAGTTACATCACCGGCCAGACGATCTTCGCCGACGGAGGCCGCGCCGCGCTGAATTACATCGTGCCGGTCCATGACGAATAGGCGGCGCGCACGGCTCGCCATCGATATTGGCGGCACTTTCACCGATGTCGCCCTTGAAAAGCCGGACGGCGAGCTTGTCACCGCGAAAACGCTGACGACGCCCAGCGCGCCGGAAGAGGGCGTCATCAGCGGCGTAACGGAGGCGCTCGCAAGAGCGAATGCGACGCCTGAAGATATCGGCGTCATCATTCACGGAACGACGCTCGCGACGAACGCGCTGATTGAAAAGCGCGGCGCCAAGACCGCGCTGCTGACGACCGAAGGACACCGGGACGCGCTGGAAATGGCGTATGAAAACCGGTTTGAACAATATGACGTGATGATCGACCGCCCGCCGCCGCTCGTGCCGCGCTGGCTGAGGCTTCCGGTTCGCGAACGGCTCAACGCCAGCGGCGAGGCGCTGGTCGCGCTCGATGAAGCGAGCGTCGCGGCGGCGATTGCAACGCTTGAATGCGAAAAGATCGAAAGCCTCGCCATCGGCTTTCTTCATTCCTACGCCAATCCGGAACATGAACGGCGCGCGGGCGAGATCGTGTCGCGGGCGTTGCCCGGCGTTTCGGTGTCATTGAGTTCAGACGTCGCGCCGGAAATTCGCGAATACGAACGGCAGACGACGACGGTCGCCAACGCCTATGTGCGGCCC
>JAGRED010000306.1 GCA_020446725.1 Parvularculaceae bacterium
CTCCGGGCCCACTCGGAAAACGACGCGCCGAGGCGCGAACGCAAGATCCTGCCAGGCGGAAGAGCAGCTATCCTGAAGAATGAATGGCGTTTTTCCGCCGATGAGGTCGACCCGTCGCGTCCGCGCTGGGGCGACCTTGCGCGCGACAGCGCGGTTGAGCGCGGACGGTACCTTGCGAGCGTCATTTGCGCCGAATGCCATGGCGTCGACTGGGAGGGCGTCGCCTTTGAGGGATCGCCATCGCTTCGCATCGCGGCCGCCTATCCGCCTGAGGATTTCAAGACACTGATGAGAACCGGCGTTCCGATCGGCGGGCGCGATCTCGGGATCATGAGCGAGGTTGCCCGTGACGCGTTCTCACTCTTCACGGATGAAGAGATCGCAGACATTCAAGCGTTTTACGCGCAGCATTTTTCCGGCGATGCGGATTGACCGCTACGGCTCGCGCTGAGCGCGCGGCGCGCTAGTCGAATGTCGCGGGTTCTGTCTTCGGCTGGCCGTCGGCTGAGACGACGATCTTCTCGATCCGCTCCTGCGCCGATTTGAGCCGCGCCTCGCAATGCGCCTTGAGGGCGGCGCCGCGTTCGTAAAGGGCGATCGATTCTTCCAGCTCGACCGAACCGGATTCGAGTTTCTGGACGATCGTTTCGAGCTCGGCGAGCGCCTTTTCAAAGCTCAAGGACGCGGTGTCGTTCGGGGTCTTGGCCATGGGGTCTTGTGAAGCGGCCGGCGGCGCTTTTCAAGGCGCCGCCGCCTTGTGATCAGGCGTGGAGGCGGACGGGCAGCGCCTCATAGCCGAGGACGAAATTCGACTGGACGAGCCGCGGCGCGCCGACGACCTCGATCCGGGAGAAGCGCTTCATGATCTCCTCCCACAGCACCCTCAGCTGCAATTCGGCGACGCGGTTGCCCATGCAGCGATGGATGCCGAAGCCGAAGGAGACGTGGCGGCGGGCGTTCGGCCGGTCGATGACAAGGCGGTCCGGATTGTCGAACACCCGTTCGTCGCGGTTGCCGGAGACGTACCACATGACGACGCGGTCGCCCTCGGCGATTTTCGCGCCCTGAAAATCGACGTCGCGGACGGCCGTGCGGCGCATATGGGCGAGCGGCGTCTGCCAGCGGATGATTTCCGAGACCATGTTAGGAATGAGCGAATGATCCTTCCTCAGCTTGTCATATTCATCCGGGAACTGATTGAGCGCGTAGACGCCGCCGGAAATCGAATTCCGCGTCGTGTCATTGCCGCCGACGATCAGCAGCATGAGATTGCCGAGAAACTCCATCGGATCGTTGATCATGTCCTTCGTGCCCGGATCATGCGCGAGCAGGGAGATGAAATCGAATTTCGGCGGCGCGGCGGCGCGCTCGGTCCACAGGCGCATGAAATAGGGAAGGCATTCCTCGCCCAGGATGCGCCGGCGTTCTTCAATCGGCATGTCGAAATTGCCGACCGCTTCGCTCGATGTCGTCACGTCCGACCAGTGGGGAAGAAGCCGGCGATCCTCCCACGGGAAATCGAACAATGTCGCCAGCATCTGCGTCGTCAGTTCGATCGAGACCTTGTCGACCCAGTCGAAATCCTCGCCGACGGGAAGCGAATCGAGAATGGCGCCGACGCGCGAGCGGATCAGCGCTTCAAGCTCTGAAAGGCGTTGCGGCGCGACGGCGGGCGCGGCCGCCTTGCGCTGGACGTCATGGACGGGCGGGTCCATCGCGATGAACATCGGCGGCGCGAAACCTTCTTCCTGGTCGCCGACGACGATGTTCTTGTCGGAAGAAAAATCCTCATGGTTGGTGTCGACCGCCATGATGTCTTCGTGGCGCGTCACGGACCAGAACGGCCCCGACGGCCCGGTCTTCGAATAATGCGCCGGCGCTTCGGCGCGCAGGCGCCGGAAAATCGCGTGATGGGCGCCGGACTGGAAATAATCGGAATTGCTCGGATCGATGTCTTCAAGCGGCATCGACGCGATATCGACGGCTTGATCCTTGACGGGGCTGACGGACATGAGCGGGCTCCTCCTCCCTTTAGGAAAAGCATCGCATGGCGTGCGGGGCGACGCACGCATCTTCGGCGCCTGGGGGCGGCCTATTCCGCGGCGGCCGCCGCGCCGGTCACGCCGGTTCTTTCGCGCGCGCCTTTCGGCTCGTAGATGCGCCACGACCAGTAATGATTGCCGCCCTCGCGACCGGCGCGCCGCCAGCCCGAACCGCGCAGCTTCCGGTCGATCATCCAGTTCAGATAGCCGTGCGCGCACAGGAGCACGTCGCCCTTCGCGGACAGATCGATCAGACGCCCGGCGATTTCATCGACGCGTCGCCATGCCTCGAGATGGTTCTCAACACCCGGCGGCGCATAGCCGAGGAACCAGAATGTGCGGGAAATGACGCCCCATGTTGTCGGCGAAAGTTTCAGAAACGGCACCGGCGGCGGCGGCAGCGGCGCCTCGACATAAATCGGGTCGGCCGGCGTCTCGCGCTCGCCGCGCGTCGCATGGCGCGCCGTTTCGATCGCCCGGGGCAGGGTCGAGGACAGCACCGTCGTCGCCTTGCCGGCGAGGTCGATCAGGCTTTGCGGCGGCTCTTCATCCGGGTGAAGGCCGCTTTCGTCATATCGGCGCCACCACGCGCCGAACTCCGCCGCGGAAATGCGAACGTCCCGCGAGAGATTGGGGCGGCCGTGCCGCGCGGTGATGATCCGTCCGGTCATGAAATCGGGTCGCCGAGCCTCGTTCGCCCTATTTTTGGCGCTGTGGTTATGGCGCGGTTTTCACGCCCGCATCAAGCATTCGACATGCGCGGCGGCTGAGGACGCCAGCGCCGAAAGGTCATAGCCGCCCTCAAGGACGGAAACGACGCGGCCTTTCGCGCGCGCGCGGGCGATTGCGAGGATTTCGCGCGTCGCCCAGTCGAAATCATCCTCGATAAGGCGCAGGCCCCCGACCGGGTCGGCGCGATGGGCGTCAAATCCGGCCGAGATGACGATGAGGTCCGGCTGGAAGGCGTCGAGCGCCGGCAAAAGACGCTCGCCCCAGGCGCGGCGGAAGTCATCGCCGGACGCGCCGGTCGCGAGCGGGGCGTTGGCGATGTTGTCGAAGGCGCCGCGGTCCGACGCGCGGCCGGTTCCGGGATATTGGGGCCATTCATGGCTGGACGCGTAGAAGGCGTTTTCATCGTGCCAGAAGATTTCTTCCGTGCCGTTGCCGTGATGAACGTCGAAGTCGACAACGGCGACGCGCCTCGCGCCATGCGCGGCGCGCGCATGCAGCGCCGCGATCGCGGCCGTGTTGAAAAGGCAAAATCCCATTGCGCGCGCCGGCGGCGCATGATGTCCCGGCGGGCGGGCGAGAATGAAGGCGTTTTGCGCCTCGCCCGTA
>JAGRED010000307.1 GCA_020446725.1 Parvularculaceae bacterium
CGTCGGCGCTGAAGAAGGGCGATGACGTTCGCCTCGTTGGGTTCGGCACGTTTTCCGCTTCAAAGCGCAAGGCGCGTGAAGGGCGCAATCCGCGCACCGGCGAAACGATCCAAATTCCTGCGTCGATTCAGCCGAAATTTGCGGCTGGCAAAGGTCTCAAGGACGCCCTTAACTGAGGCGCCGGTTTGAGCGGCGCGTGCGGGCGCTTGACCCGCACGCGCCGCATTTTTTATTTGCGTATCGTTGACGCACTGCGAGACTTTACGTCGCCCGGGCGGTTAGCTCAGTTGGTAGAGCGTCTGATTTACACCCAGTAGGTCGGCGGTTCGAACCCGTCACCGCCCACCAAGCATTCCGCGCATTTCTGCAGTCGACCGCACTTCGTGTCCGACGCCTAATCAAATGTCCGTAGACGTCATTGTTTGATATTACCGAATATTCGCAACTCGCTTCTCAGTCGCCGAGCAGCTCGCGAATCTTGTTCACGCCGTCGAGATTGAACTTGCGATAGAAAGCGGCGGCTTCCTCGTCGCCCATGCCGAGCGGTTCGAATTCGGAGTGGAGATTGACGTAGCAGGCGTCGTCACCGAGCGGTTCAAGGCGAATGCCGCCACGATAGGATTTGTACGGTAACGGCCCTCGTTCGATGACAGTGTAGCGGCAGGTGAAATTCTCATTGTCGATGAAATCGAGACGCTCGCGAACGACGCCGCCATCCGGCAAGAAAGTTGTTCGAACGAGGCCGTCGGCCGTCTCATCCATTGCAAGGCCTTTCGCAAAAAGGCTGACGACAAGCTCTTCGGCGCGATCCGTGACGAAAAGCCGCCAGACCTCCGACGCAGGCGCGTCGACGCGTTCGCGCAGTTGAACCTTCACCATGGTTTGCTCCTTTCAGGTCTATAACCGCTGAACAAGTCGCGCGAGCGGCGCTGCGACGTGATGAAACAGAAACGGGGCGGCCCGCCGCATCGGCGCGGGCGTCGTCTTCGACACCGGATACGCGTGCGGCCGGCCGTCGCGTAGAAATTCAAAAAGCGCAGAGCCGAGCGCGCCGCCCATTGCGATTCCCGCGCCGGAGTAACCGATGGCGGCGCCGACGCCGGGCGCAAGGTCGTAAATTTTCGGCAATCGATCCGGCGTAACGCAGAGGTCGCCATTCCACGTTTGCGTCCAATCCGGCGGCTCGAGGCCGGGAAACGTCTTCCGAAACTGCGCGTCGAACCCCTGCGCCAGAAATTTCGGCGACGCATTCGCGCTGGGCGAGGGCAGGACCGATGCGATGAACCGGTTCTCATCGTCAATCATGCCGCCGAATATCGACAATGCGCCGATATCGGCGAACGGCGTGCGCGAAGGAAAAAGGTCAAGCGCGTTTCTCGCCAGGGGCTCGCTTGCAATCATCGACATCCTGATGCGGTGAAAGCACTTGCTCAGTTCGGGCTGCAAATCCGCACCATACGCGTTTGTGCAGAGTGCGACGCGATCTGCGCGCACGTCTCCGCCCGGCGTTCGCACGACCCATCGACCGCCCTGTTCCGAAATCGAAAGCGCGCGCGACTGTTCGAAAATCTCGGCCCCGGCGGCGCGCGCTTCATCCGCGAGCGCCAGCGCATAGGCGTAAGGGTTGATGACCCCGCCGTCCTTCTGCAGCAGGGCGCCGAAATAGCGCCTGGTGTTGAGGTGAGCGCCTAGCGACTCGCGATCGAGCGTTTCCGAATGCGCGCCGACGGAGCGCCATTGGCGGCCTAGTTCGTCGAGCGCGACGAGCGCCTTCGCGCTGCGCGCGAGCGTAAGGACGCCTGTCGCACGCAAATGCGCTGACGCTGCGTTC
>JAGRED010000308.1 GCA_020446725.1 Parvularculaceae bacterium
ACCATGAGAGTTGCGCGTCGCACGAGCCGTCGTCCATTGGCGACAGGCGGGACGCCCCTCGGAACACAATGATCGTGACTCAGAAATGCGCGGCCGACAAGTGAAATCGTCGACATGGAAAATTGCGTTTAATTCGCAGCCTCGACGCTTTTCCCGGCAGATCCATCCGTAGACGAAGCGATTGCAATCGCGCGCGCGATGGCGGATTTCATCGCGTCTTCCGAAAAATTCATCGTCAACGTATCGAGCACCTCGCCGGTGTCGTAATCGACGATGACCGTGAAGCCGGTCGCGCCTTTGTGCTCGTCGTAAAGCGTTTCAACGCCGTATTCTTCCGCTTCGGCGCGGATGTCGTTATTGGCGCCGAAGGTGAAATCGAATTCAACGAACGCGACTGGCTCGTTCTTGAACCCTGGTATGACTTTCGCGAGTTTCGGCTTCAGGACCTTGCAGGATGAGCACCAGGCCGAGGCGAAAGTCGCGGCGACGATTTCCGGCTTGCCGTTGTACGCCGCTTCCGCGTTTGTCGCAGGCGTGCGCACGAAAAGAGCGGCGGCGGCGCCGAAAGCGGCGAGAAAGGCGAGGCTGACAATGCGGCGCGGGGTCATCGATCTGTCTCCGTTCTTTTTCTTCCTATACCGGATGGCCGCTATAGGGAATCACAAGCGCGTCATCACCTCGGCGTGAGGCCGGCTTTGCGCGAGGGACGTTCTGCGCTAGTCGGCGATGAAACGTCGGCGCGGGAGGTTGGGATGGGCGACAGGCGAATGAAATGGTTTTTCCTTGCGGCGGCGTTGGCGACGCCGCAGATCGCCGCCGCAGCGGACGCGCCCGCGCATTTGTCGCTTGTCGCCGGCTATAAGGCCGCCTTCGTCTGTTCGGCGCGTTTCAACGCCGGGCGCACGCTCGAAGAAATCGAGGACGACGAACTTCACCGCATCTATCCCGACTATCGCGAGGCGATGGCGCGCTTGCCGGACCCTGTGATCGATGATGAGAAAAAGACGGTGACGGTCGCATTCGCCGACGGGTTTCCGCCGCGCATAGCAAGCTGGCGGCCTTTTCTCGGCTGCGTGCAATCGCCGTCAGGGGCGACGGAGAGCGTCAAGGCGCCGAGGCTCGCCCGGCGCGCGGCGCCGGACAACGCCGATCGTCCATGGCCCGTCGGCGACCGGCTTGACCGCGAAGTTTTCGCCGACACGCCGCAGGGCTTCAATCTCGCCGGCGTCGTCGCCGACGCGTTCGACCGCAAAACCTATGGCGCGGGAACGGAAACGACGGCGGTGCTCGTCATCGAAAACGGAACGATCGTCGCTGAAAAATATCGCGACGGTTTCGACATGAACACGCCGCAGCGCACCTGGTCGGTTGCGAAGTCGATCGCCGCGACGATCGTCGGCGCGGCGGTTGAGGACGGACTTGTCGATATCGACGCGCCGGCGGGGCTTTCCCAATGGCGCGGGGAAGGCGATCCGCGCGGCGCGATCACGCTCCGCCACCTTCTTCAAATGGCGAGCGGTCTTGATTCAACGCCTGCCGGCAATCGAACGGACAACGTCTATTTCGGCGGCGGGCGCGTCATCGATCACGCCGCGACGCGGCGGCTTGTTTCCGTGCCGGGCTCGACCTGGGTTTACGCCAATAATGACACGATGCTGGCGATGCGCGCGCTGCGCGAACGGATGAAAAGCGAAAAGGCGTATCTTTCCTATCCGTTCGAGCAGGTGCTCGACCCGCTCGGCATGGACCATACATTTCTTGAAACCGACTGGAACGGCGATTTCATCGCATCAAGCCAGGTGTGGACGACGGCGCGCGATCTCGCGCGCATCGGCCTTCTCTATCTCGCAGACGGAATGTGGAACGGAAAGCGAATCCTTCCCGAAGACTGGGCGGCGTTTGTCGCAACGCCGGCGCCTGCGCAGCCTCCGGAAACCGGCGCGCCGCGGCCCGGCTACGGCGCGCAATTCTGGCTCTACGGCGAAGAGCATGGGTTGCCGAAGGGAACCTACGCCGCGCGCGGCAATCGCGGCCAATTTCTGGTGATCATCCCGCAACGGAACGTCCTCATCGTGCGTCGTGGTTTTGACGATGGCGGCGGGTTCGACATTGCGCGATTTTCAGCGGACGTCCTGAAAACGCTCGAGACGAATTAGCGCATTGAATGTCGGATCGCCAACAGCGCATGCCCGCTCATTCCGGCGAAAAGCCGGAATCCAGTCTTGGATTGGGCAATGCGCGCCAGCCCCTGGATCCCGGCTTTCGCCGGGATGAGCGGCGTAGAACATGTGGGCTCATGATTAATACGCTGAACGTCAGCCTCCGGCGCGGGCGAGCGTCACTTTCGAACCGGGACGCCGGTCGAGAATGCTGGAAATCCAGAGGCTGATGTCGATCAGCGCGTCAAGATCGACGCCGGTTTCAATGCCTGATTTCTCAAGCGAATAGACGACGTCTTCCGATGCGACATTGCCGGACGCGCCTTTCGCGTAGGGGCAGCCGCCGAGACCTGAGACGGAGGAATCAAAGACGCGAACGCCTTCCTCGATCGACGCCCAGATATTCGACAGCGCCTGACCGTAAGTGTCGTGGTAATGCCCGGCGAGCGCCGCAACGGGAACTTCGCCCGAAACGGCTCGTATCATAGCGCGCGCTTCTTCATGCGCCCCGACGCCGATCGTGTCGCCGAGCGAGATTTC
>JAGRED010000309.1 GCA_020446725.1 Parvularculaceae bacterium
CTGAATTGCGCGGCGATCTTCAGATATTCGCGGGCTCCACGCTGGTCGCGTTTCTCGGCGCCCTGGCGCTCGCCATATTCAAAGGACGCGCCGCCGCGCATCTCATTCCCATTTCCATCGCGCTCAGCCTCGCGACGGCCCTGGCGGTTCTTTGGTATGTATTCGGGCAGGACTGGGTCATGACAGTCATTTTCAGCGATTACTGGGGCTGGTCCTATGCGGCGATAATCGCGACGATCTGGACGCTGCTCGCCGATATAGCCGTCAACAAAGCGCGGATTACGACATCCATCCTGAACGGCGTTGGCGACATTTTCGGCTCGATCCCGCTTTCGCCCTGTTGACGCTGCCCTGAATTTTATCCGTATAGACATCAAAACCGACCGCCGATAGGGTCGCCTCCCGCCAACCGGGGTCCTTATGGCGAAACGTCTTTTCCAGATCATTCTCGTGTCGATGATACTCGGCGTCATCGTCGGCGCGGTCATTCACGGCGCCGCATCGAACGAACAGGCGGCGGCGATCGCATCCTATTTCAAGATCGTCACCGACATCTTCCTGCGGCTCATCAAGATGATTATCGCGCCGCTCGTTCTGACGACGCTTGTCGTCGGCATCGCGCATATGGACGATTCAAAGACGCTCGGCCGGGTCGGCCTCAGAACAATGATCTGGTTCGTCTGCGCCTCGCTTTTCTCGCTGGGGCTCGGCCTGTTGATGGTCAACATCATTAGGCCCGGGGAAGGTTTTGACGCAACGCTGACGACGGCGGGGGCGGGATCAGCGCCTGAAGTCGCCAGGCTGTCGCTCGCCGATTTCATCACCCATCTCGTGCCGCGATCGATTATCGAGGCGATGGCGACGAATGAAATCCTGCAGATCGTCATCTTTTCCGTCTTCGCCGGCGTCGCGCTCGCCAAGCTCGGCGAGAAGACCGCGAAAGTCGTCGAACTGACGGAGCAGGTCGCCTATCTGATGCTGAAAATCACCGAATATGTGATGCTCCTCGCGCCATTCGCCGTTTTCGCCGCGCTTGCGGGCGTCGTCGCGGTGAAGGGTCTTGGCGTCATCGTCGCCTACGGCAAATTCGTCGGCGGGTTTTATTTCTCGCTCCTGCTCTTGTGGGCGGCGCTGGCGCTCGCCGGCCGGGCTGTCATCGGCAAGCGCACCGGCGAGCTCATCAGGGAAATTCGCGAGCCCGTCATCATCGCCTTTTCGACCGCAAGTTCGGAAGCCGCGTATCCGAAGCTGCTTGAAAAGCTCGAACGCTTCGGCGTCGCCAACCGGATCGCGAGCTTCGTGCTGCCGCTCGGCTATTCCTTCAATCTCGACGGCTCAATGATGTATTGCGCCTTCGCGACGATGTTCATCGCGCAGGCCTACGGCGTCGAGATGAGCATTGCGCAGCAAGTCATCATGCTGCTCTTCCTGATGATCACCTCAAAAGGCATGGCGGCGGTCCCCCGCGCCTCGCTTGTCGTCATCGCCGCGACGCTGACCGCGTTCAACCTGCCGGCGGAGGGGCTCGTCCTCATCATCGCGGTCGATCAGTTTCTCGACATGGGGCGCAGCGGCACCAACATCGTCGGCAATTCGATTGCGACCGCCGCAGTCGCAAAATGGGAAGGGCTGCTGCGCGACAATGTGCTGACGCCCCCGCTCGCCGAACGCGCGCTCAATGGCGAGGAAGCGCCTGTCGTCGCCTCGCGCCGAGGATAGATACGCCGCGATCTATTCGACGACGCCGATAAAGGGCAGACCGCGCCGGCGCCCGTCATCGTCCATGCCGTATCCGACGATGAAATCGTCGGCGGCCGCTTCAAAGCCGACAAAATCGGCGTCGATATCGGCGCTGCGTCCGGTCGCCTTGCGCACGAGGACGGCGATCTTCGCAGCTGCCGCGCCGCGATCGAGAACCATGTTCTTTGCAAAGTGAAGACTGCGGCCCGTATCGAGAACGTCATCGATGAGAAGGATCGACCGCCCTTCAAGCGGTGCCGAAAAATCCTTCAGCAAGGTCACGACGCCGGATGAAGCGCGCGCGCCGCCATAGCTTGAGAGCTGAACGAAATCGACATGCGGATCGCGCCCGAGCCGATGTAGGGCGCGCAGGAGATCCGCCGCGAATACGAAAGCGCCGGTCAGGACCGGCGCCATCAGGAAATCTTGCGGCATCGCCGCGGCGATATCGGCGGCGAGCGCGTCAATCCGGCGGCGGACATCGTCTTCTGAATAAAGCGTGCGCATCAGCGCGGTTTACCCTGCGCCTTCTAAAATACAATAGCGCGGCGCGTCAGTTTTGCGGCGTCTTCAACAGCTGATCGACCGAAAGCTTGACGCCTTCGGCGGGCGCAAAGGAGAGCAGGACTTCCGCGACGCCTTCGGGCGCCGGCGCACGGGTCGAAAAATCGGCGAAAGCGCCGGCGCGCACCTTCTCGGCGCGAGCCGAGAACGTCCAGCGTGAAAGGAGTTCACCGTCGGCGCCCAGCGCCTCGGCCTGCAGCAACGGCGGCGCAACGTCGCCTTTTTCGTCATTGCGCAGCCGGCCGAGGATCTCGATCACCGGCCCTTGCGCGGACATCGCGACGCGATGCGTGACGCCCTCAATCTTGAGCCCATAGGGATTGGCCTCGATGCCGACGGCGTCATAGGCGGTCTTCGCATTCGGGAACATCGCAACGATGTTATTTCGATAGGAATAGGCGACGAAAGCGCAGGCCGCGATCGCGCCGATCCAGGCGGACCAGCCGATAGCGCGCAGCGGCGTCAATCGGTTTTTCTCACGCGCCTCGGCGCGGCGGCGCGCCTTGCGGATCGCGCGTTCGAGTTCTTTCGGCTGCACGCGAAGCGCGGTGAAGAATTCTTCATTGAATATGCGTTCAGCGACAGGTTCGAGATCTTCCATACGCGCAAGCGCCGTTGCGCGGCGACGGTCCTCGCGCGCCTTGCGGCCGAAGCCCTTGGCGATCGGATCGTCATATTGATCAGCGCGCGGCGCGGCGTCGACATCTTCAAAATCCGCATCGACAATCGGCTGCGCTTTCGACGAGCCGCCGCGATCTGCGCGCAAATCGGCGCGGTCGAACCGGTCACGGTCTTCACGGTCGCGGCTTTCGAATTCACGGCCCCAGCGCGTGCGCGGCGCGGCGGCGCGTTCATCTTTATGGCGGCTCTCGTGACGGCGATCATCATTACGGTCGGCGCGGCCGAAACGGCGTTCGTCTTTGGCCGATCGCTGATCGCGCTCGTCTTCATCCGAAAAGTCCGGTTGACCGTCCTCTTTCTTGACCTTGATGAAGCGGCCTTTCTTGTCGCGCAGCATGGGCGGCTGTTCGACAGGCTGTTTATGCGCCGAATCGCGATCGCGCGCGCCGCGCTCATCCTGATGACGCGCCGAGAATTCCTCGGGCGCGTCGTCATACGCATCCTGGACGTCATGGGCGGCGTCACGCTTGTTGCCGCGCCCGGCGTCGCGGCCGGCGGCGCTGCGCGAGGGCGCAGGGTCGAAGAGCGGCTCCTCGACCGTCTCCTCATACGCCTCTTCACGCCATTCCTGCCGCTCGCGGGGCGATTCGGCCCTTTCGCGCGGCGCGTCTTCGGCGTAAACGCGTTGCTGCTTCTTCAGGGGGACGAGGTCTTCGATCGGCTGCGGCGCCGGCACAAACCAGCTTTCGTCGCATTCCGCGCAGCGCACTGAACGGCCGTCCGGCGAAAACCGTCGGTCATCGACATCATAGCGCGTGGTGCAATTCGGACAGGTGATTATCATGGGCGACCAGAATCATGCCTTGACTCGCCGCTTGCTGCGGCGCGGGTAAGGAAGGGAGCGAACGGCGCATCGTGATCGTCAGATTCGATAATGTCGGACTCGCCTACGATTCGGGATCTGAAAGCCTGAGAGATGTGACTTTCACGCTCAACGAAGGCGAATTCAGGTTTCTCACCGGCCCTTCCGGCGCCGGAAAGACGACGTTTCTGAAACTCATCTACCTTGCGATGAAGCCGACAAGGGGCCGCATGACGCTGTTCGGCCAGGACGTCACGGAAGCCCAGCGCGATATGCTGCCGCCCTTGCGGCGGCGCATCGGCGTCGTCTTCCAGGAATTTCGCCTGCTCGACCATCTCACGGCCTTTGAAAATGTCGCTTTGCCCATGAAAGTCGCGGGCGTTAACCAACAGCAATACCGGGAAGACGTAAGAGAACTCTTAAATTGGGTCGGTCTCGGCTCAAGAATGGACGCTCTTCCGCAAACGCTGTCCGGCGGCGAGAAACAGCGCGTCGCGCTGGCGCGCGCGCTCGTTTCGAAACCGGACCTCATTCTCGCCGACGAACCGACAGGCAATGTCGACCCGCAGATGGGTGAAAAAATTATGAAACTTTTCGTCGAGCTCAATCGGCTCGGCGCGGCGGTCATCGTCGCCACCCATGATCTTCAACTCGTCCAGGCGCTCGGCAAACGGACGATGCAATTGAACGGCGGGCGGCTGATCGAGGATGCGCCGATGCGCGAACGCGGGAGGATGCGATAAGCAGCGTTTCGGGCATAGGCGGCGCGATTGAGGAGACGGGCGACGGCGCGCTCGCCGCTGAAAAGCGAGACGCCTCGCCGCGGCGATCGTTCTTCCGCCGCTTCTCGCGCGCGCCGCTGCTCCCCGAAGCGGGCCAGGGCGGCGCGCCGCTGACAGCGGTAATCGCCGTCATTTCATCGCTCGCCTGTCTTGCGCTCGCGGCCTTCGTTCTCATCGCCTCGGCGTCGAATGCGTGGACGGATGAACTGAAATCGTCCGTGACGATCCAGGTGAAAGGCGTTGACGCGGCGGAGATCGCCGCAAGGCTCGCGGAAGCAGAAAAGATCCTGTCGACCTCGCCGAGCGTCGCCTCGTTCACGATTGTCGATTCAAAAGAGGCGGCGAAGCTGCTTGAGCCTTGGCTCGGGAAAGGCAACGCCGACACGCTCAACGTGCCCGCGCTCATCGATCTGAAACTGAGCGCCGAGGGCAGAAGCGGCGTCGAAGCCCTGTCGAAACAGCTTGAGGCGATCTCGCCCGGCGTCATCCTTGACGATCATGGCGGCTGGAACGATCGCCTCGCCGATGCGGCGCGATCCGGTCAGGCGCTCGCCTTCGCCGTCTTTGCGCTGATCATGGGCGCCGCCTGCGCGATTTCGATTTTCGCCGCGCGCGCCGGCCTTTCCGCCAATCAGGAAGTCGTCTCACTGCTGCACCTCGTCGGCGCCACAGACGACTTCATCGCCAGCGAAGTGCAGCGGCGCTTCACCGTGATCGGACTTCGCGGTTCGATGCTCGGGCTCTTCGCCGCGCTGTTCCTGCTTTCCCTGTTTTCGCTGGCGACGCGGGCGCGCGGCGCGGAAGGGTTTTTGCTGCCGGGGTTGTCGATCGGCCTCGATCTCGCGCTTCCGCTGCTGATCGTGCCGCTCGCGATCTGTCTGGTGACGGCCGTTGCGGCGCGCCTGACCGTGCTCAGGACCCTGCGGGAGACCTATTGAGGCGGGCGGGTTGCTGGACCGGACGGATGCAAAAGGGTTATCGTCCGTCACTAGCGGGGATGATGAGGGAAGCGGGTCGTGCGACGCATATTGTTCGCGTTTATTTTTCTCGCCCTCGTTTGGGGCGCGGGGCTTCTGGCCTTCATTTCGGACCTTCCCGCGCCGGCGAGCGAACGCCCGGCGCCGGCGGACGGCGTCGTTGTCTTCACCGGCGGGCTTGATCGCGTTTCATCCGCGATGTCTCTCCTGAATGACGGCGCCGGCAAGCGGCTTCTCATCTCCGGCGTCAACCCCAGCGTTTCGAGACCGGACGTCGCCGAGATGTGGCCCGGCGATCCCGCCGTATTCGATTGCTGCGTCGACCTCGGCGTCGAGGCGCGCACGACGCAGGGCAACGCCGATGAGCTTGACGCCTGGACGCGCATGCACGGCTATCAGTCGCTTATTCTTGTCACCTCGGAATTCCATATGCCGCGCGCGCTACTTGAAACGCGCGAGAGACTGCCGGATGTCATCGTGACGCCCTATCCCGTCGCGTCCGGCCTCCTCGGGCCTGACGGCAAGCCGCAACGCTTCTCGGACTGGCGGCGGATCGGCGGGGAGTATACGAAGTATCTCGCCGTGCGCGCCAAATCGATGCTTACCTGATCTTTCGTTTTCCGCGCCCCCGCCACGTTCCGATGCGATGACTGAAGCGCGCTCTTTCCTGTTCGACGCCTTTCTTGCGACGCTGACCGTCGTGATGGGCCTCATCTTTCTTCCCGCGCTGATCGACCGGCGCGCCGCACGCGCGATCACGCGCGTGTGGGCGCAGATCGCCCTTGCAGCGCTGAAAGGGATCTGCGGCGTCAGCCATGACGTGCGCGGCGCCGAGTTCATTCCGGCCGGTCCCGCGATCGTCGCTTCCAACCATCAGTCGATGTGGGAGACGATCGTTTTGCTGGCGCTGCTGAAACGCCCGGCGATCGTATTCAAGAAAGAGCTGATGCGCGTTCCAGTCTATGGCTGGTGGGCGAGCCGCACCGGCGTGCCGGTCGATCGCGGCGCGGGCGCGCGCGCGATCAGGATGCTGCGCCGGGAAACCGAGCGCCATGTCGCGCGCGGCGACCAGATCGTCGTCTTTCCGGAAGGAACGCGCGGCGCGCCCGGCGCGCTCGGACGCCTGCAGCCGGGCGTCGCGGGCATGTATCTGATCGCCGATGCGCCGGTGACGCCGGTCGTTCATAATTCCGGCACGGTCTGGCGGCATCCGGGCGGCGTCAAGGAACCCGGCGTCGTCACGATCCGCTTTCTGCCGCCGATACCGCCGGGCCTTAACAAGCGCGCTTTCATGGCGCAGCTCGACGGCGCGCTTCGCGACGCCCTTGAACCGGCGGAAGCGGCATGAAACGCGCAAACCGCTGGCTTCTTTACGGACCCCTTCTTGTCGCAGCGCTAATTCTGGCGGGCTGGCGCGTCGCCTGGGGAAACGGCGCCGACGCGATCCGCCGCGCGCTCGCCGATTTTTCCGCAACAGAGGCGGCGCGCGGGGTTAGCGTTTCTTATTCGCCGCTTCGCGCGCGGGGTTTTCCTTTCTATCTGCGCGGCGCGGTCGACGCATTTTCGGTTTCAGCCGGCGATGACGCCTATGACTGCGCGCGGCTTTATCTTGACGCGCTCCCCTATCAGCCGGACCGCGTGATTTTTTCCTGCGGCGGCGACCAACGCGCGACGCTTGGCGGCGAAGTCTGGACAATCACGGCGCCCGATGCGCGCGCGAGCCTCGAAAACGATCGCGATCGCGGATGGATCGTCCGGGCGGAAACCGGCGCATTCGCCGCTGCGGCGGGCGGACGCGAACTCGTCATAGAATCCCTGATGATCAATATTGCGCCGGACAAGGAAGAGAGCGGCGCAATCGACGTCTCCTTTCGCGCCGTCGAGGCGACGCCGCCTGCAGCCGCCAAAATAGATATTGCGCGCATCGACGCCGCCCTGCGCATCTTTCCAACGGACGCCTTCAATCGCCGCCGCGTCGATGTCCTGGGGCTTGAGGCGGTCGTAAATGACGGCGTTCTTTCGGCGAGCGGCAGCCTTGGGATCGACAGCGCGGGCGTGACGGGTCAGCTCGACGCCGGCGTTGAAAAACCGGTCGGGATCGTGCGCGCGATCGCCGCCGCGGGCTTGCTCGATGAAAACGATGCGCAAGCGGCGCAGGCCGGCCTCGCCATGCTGGCGGTCGCGTCAGGCGGGCGCATCGCGGCGCCGATTGAATTCCAGGGGAATGAAGTGCGTCTCGCCGGCGTTTCGCTCGGCAGGATCGGCGACCCGGCTCAGCCGTAAAGTGCGGCGCTCACCGACGGCCCGCGCGTGCGGTCTTCAACGATGCGCGCGAATTCGTCGACATAGATCGCGCCTTCCGGCGTTTTCTGCACAAGAACGATCCGCCGATCCGTCTCATCGCGAACGCGGCGGACGAAACCGAGAATGGAAAGCGCATCGAGCGCGCGGCTGATCGCCGGCTTCGGCACCTGAAGATCACGCGACAGTCCGCGCACCGTATGCGGGCCCGGATTCAGATAAACCGTGAGCAAGATCGCCCACTGACGCATCGACAGATCGGGGCCGTCGCTTCTGACAGCGTCGGCCAGAACGTCTCTCCATGTCGTCAGAATGCCCGGTGCAGCCATGATCCTTGCGGCCTGAATTCCTTGCGTTGCGGGGACGGCCCGGAAAGGACCTGCTGAACCGCGACCCTGCAACCGTTCGCGCCGGAAGGGCAAGCGCCCTTATCCGAACCGAAACGACTTCAACGTCTCGAAAAGCGCGCGAATCGCCTGCGCTTCCCCGCCGGCGGGACGGCCGGGCGCGGCTTTCGGTCGCCATGCGTAAATATCGAAATGCGCCCAGACCGCCTCTTCCGGCGCAAAGCGTTTGAGAAACAGCGCCGCCGTCACCGAACCGGCGAACGACCCGCTCGCGGAATTATTAACATCGGCGATCGGCGAGGACAGCATGGCGGCGTAAGGTTTCCAGAGCGGCATGCGCCAGACGGGATCGGCGACGGCGCGCGCCGCATCGGTCACTGCATGCGCAAAGCCGTCATCGTCGCAATAAAGCGGCGGCAATTCCGGACCGAGCGCGACGCGCGCAGCGCCCGTCAGCGTCGCCAGCGTGATCATGCAATGCGGCTTGTCGTCAGCGCCGAGCGACATCGCATCGGCGAGAACAAGCCGGCCTTCCGCATCCGTATTGCCGATTTCGACGGTGAGGCCTTTGCGGCTTGTCAGAATGTCGCCCGGACGAAAGGCGTTGCCGGCGATCGCGTTTTCAACGGCGGGAATGAGAAGGCGCAGCCGGCAGTCGAGTTTCGCTTCCATGATAAGGCGCGCAAGACCGAGCGCGTTCGCAGCGCCGCCCATGTCTTTCTTCATCAGCGACATGCCGTCGGCGCCCTTGATGTCGAGACCGCCGGAATCAAAGCACACGCCCTTGCCGACGATCGTCAGTTTCGGTGCGTCTTCCCGACCCCATCGCAGATCGATCAGCCGCGGCGCCGTCGATGAGGCGCGGCCGACCGCGTGGATCATGTTGAAGCCCCCGGCGAGAAGCTCATCGCCCTTGGTGACGACGCATTCGGCGCCGAACGCCGACGCGAGCCTGCGCGCTTCATCCTCAAGGGCGTCAGGCAGCATGTCGCTCGCCGGCGTGTTGACGAGATCGCGCACGAACGCGACGGCGGCGGCGAGGCGGCGCTGGGCGAGCGCGTCCGCGCCTTCCGGCGCGATAAGCCGCGCGGCGCCGGCCCTTCCCTTCTTGTAACGGTCGAACCGGTAGCCGCCGAGCGCCCAGCCGAGCAGCGTCGCATCGTTCGCGCCGGCGGCGAGGCGGTAGTCACCTTCTGGCAGCTTTTCGGCGGCCGCCGCCGCAATGAACGGATCGTTCGCATCGCCCGCGCCGAGCAACGCGCCTTCCTCATTCGCAAGCACAGCGCCTGCGTCGCCCGAAAACCGGTTCAGCCGCGCGAGCGCAGCGAGCGATGCAGGCGCTCGTTCAAGATCGTCTGACTTTTCGCGCACGATAAAGACCGGCTTTGCGTCTTTAGCGCGTGCGGCGTCGAAATCGATCAAAAGGTCGGCGATCATGAAACGCTCCGTTAATGTCTCGGCAAGTCAGGTTAGCGCGTTCTTTGCGCGCAGAGTTAAGCCTTTATTGAAGAGATTTCGCAATGATCCGGGCGATTATCCGAAGTTTTCGAGGAATCTCTCATGGCCGTTCGAATCCTTGCGACGCAC
>JAGRED010000310.1 GCA_020446725.1 Parvularculaceae bacterium
CCTATTCGACGATGACGGTCAATGTCGTCAAAGGCGGCACGCAACTGAATATCATGGCCGGTCATTGCGAATTCAACTGGGATTGCCGTGTCGTTCCGGGCGACAGCGCGGCAGGGGTGCTGGAAGAGTTCAACGACTTTGCGCGCGCGCTCGAATCCGAAATCCGGAAGAAGGCGCCTCAATGCGCTATCGTCACGGAACGGATGACGGACGCGCCGCCGCTCGCCCCGATGATCGATAATCCCGCCGCCGACCTCGCCAAGGCGATCACCGGCCTTAATTCCACCGACGTCGTTTCCTATTGCGCCGAGGCCGGACAATTTCAGGAGGCGGGATTTTCTACCGTCATCTGCGGGCCCGGATCGATTGACCAGGCGCACCAAGCGGACGAATATGTGTCGACGGATCAGGTTGCAAAAGGCTCATCATTCATCCGCAGCCTGATCGCGCGCCTCGCCGTCTAGCTGCAACGGAGAACTCGATGACCCCCATTCAGGCGGCCGCCCTCTGGATCGGCTTGAACGCCCTGTTCCTGATGTTCGTAAGCGCGCGCGTCGGCGCGGCGCGCATGAAAACCAAAACCAATCTCGGCGACGGCGGCAATGACATCATGATCAAAGCGATCCGGACCCAGGGGAACTACATTGAGTATGCGCCTGCGGCGTTGCTCGGCCTTTTCCTTCTGGCGCAGCTCGGGCTCGGCGTCGTTTGGATACATCTGCTCGGCGCCGTCTTCCTCTTCGCACGGATCTCGCATTTGCTTGGGCTCGGCATGGACGTCTGGCCGCAGGGCCGGTTCGTCGGCACGCTTCTCACTATGCTCACCTTGCTGTCGACAGCGCTGTTGCTGCTCTGGAAAGCGCTGTCGTAGTTTTTTACGTTCGTTAAGGATGCTTGCCGAACTATTGATTGTCGGCGCTACAATTCTTTACGGCGAATTTACCCTGAACTGACAGCGTGTCCTGAAACAGGATGCGCAAGAATCAGGGGCGTTACGTGAAGAAGATCACTCATTGTCGGGCGTGCGGATCGGCGGCGCTGTCGCCGGCCTTTACGCTTGATGAAGCGGAGATCAATCCGGATAAAAAGGGCGTCATTGGCCGGCCCAAGGCGGGGCCGGTTGAGTTCGTGCTTTGCGATCCTTCCCGCGACGTGCATGCGTGCGGCCTCGTTCAGAACGCGTTCTCCACCAAAGCCGCGTTCGGGCGCCGGGCGCCGTCGGGCGCATTCCGGACGACGCGGTCGAGCCTTCGCTCGCTTGCGACTGAAGGCCTTGAGCTCATCTCCGGGCGCGATTGCGCGGCGCTTGATATTGGTTGTTCGGACGGCACGCTGTTGTCGTTCTATCCGCGCTGGGTCGACCGGTTCGGCGTCGATCCTTCAGACATCGTCGACCAGATCGGCGACTGGGCGTGGTCGGCCAAAGCCTCTTTTCCGTCGGCGGACCTCGACCGCGCTTTCGCCGGCAAGAAATTCGATCTCATCACCGCCTCATCCGTTCTTGAAGAAGTCGATGAGCCGCGCGCCTTCTTTGCGCGCATCAAGGCGCTTCTGACCGATGATGGCGTTCTTGCGCTCGAAACGCGCAACCTTGCAATCATCCTGACGCGGACAGCGGCCGACGCCTTCGTCGGCGGCGTCTCCGCCGTCTATTCGATCGGCGTTCTTGAGCGCATTCTGCGCGACTGCGACCTGAAAATCTTCCGCGGCGCGCTGACGGAGAAAGAAGGCGGTTCCGTCCGCCTCTTCGTCACGCATGCTGAATCGTCCGACTACGATTTCGACCCTTGGTATGAACGCCTCGCGCAATTGTGGGACGAGGAAAATGCGCTCGCCCTGCGCTCGCGAGCGCCTTATCAGGCGTTTGAACATCGCGCGCGTGAAGCGCGCGAAACCTTCCGCGCCATGATGGCTGACATCGCCGGACGCGGGGAAAGCGCGCATCTTTTCGGCGCCGACGCCGGGGCGCTGATGGTTCACGCATGGGCCGGGAAACATGCGGGCGCGATAGAAGCCGCTATCGCCGCCGGCGACATCGAAAACGGCGAGCGCCTTTTGACCGGCGGCCCGAACCTTATTCCGGAATCGGAATCCCGCGCGGTTGAACCTGACTATCTGATCGGGCGGCCGTCGCTGAAGCGGGAGATCCTGGAGCGCTGGCGCGATCCTATCCTGCGCGGCGCAAAAGTCCTGTTTCCAACGCCCCAACCGAACGTCGTGCATGCCGGCAATTACGCAGCCGAATTCGGCAAGTCGCTTTCCGGCGCCGACGGCGGCGGCGGAGCGGAAAACCTTCGCGCCATATTGAGCGCCGCGGGCGGTCTGCGGCTTGTCGTCGATCGCGACGGGCGCAAAAGCGCCTAAAACTTTCCGGTTGAAAGAAATCGCCGCGTCGTTCCCTCAAGAACGACGGCGGTGAGGGCGTCCGACCAGACAGCGCCGGTGTCGACATCGATCCGCCAACCCGCGTCGAGCGGTTTCTTCACCGGATGATGGCCGTGGACGACGACCTTGTCGGGGCGCTCATCCGGCCGCGCATTATGGAATGCGCTGCGTATCCACAGGCAATCTTCTTCCACTTGCGTTGCGAGCGGAACGCCCGGTTTGAAACCGGCGTGAACGAAGGCGTAGTCGCCGATAACTTCAAACAGCGTCAACTCATTGAGAAAATGCCGATGCGCCCGCGGGAGCTGCTTCGACAAATCCCTGGCGACGTCTTCAGGGCTCCGGGTCCAGATATTGGCGACGCCGTAGCTTTCGATCGTCTTGTCGCCGCCCCAGTGCAGCCATTCCTCATTCAGGTGGGGACGCTCCAGAAAGTCGAGCATCGCCTGCTCGTGATTTCCTTTGAGGTAAATCGTGTCGGGCCGGGTTTTCCGTATCGCGAGCAGAAGATCGAGGACGCCTTTAGAATCCGGACCGCGATCGACATAGTCGCCGAGAAAGACGAGGCGGGCCGGTTTATCGCCGGCGTCGGCCGCAATCATGTCGAGCAACGAACGAAGAAGGTCGGCGCAGCCATGGACGTCGCCGATCGCGTAGAGCCGGACGCCCTCCGGCGTCGACGATTTAGGCGTCCCGCCCCCGAAAAGTTTACCGAGCATCAGTTCAATCCGCGCCGCGATTCGGCCTATAATATCGACATTGAGGGCCGATTGGTAAACAACGGTCCAATAGGCGCGGTTCAAGGTCGCAAAAAAGGATTTTGGGAGAAGCGGCTTGACTATTCTGGTTACGGGCGGCGCCGGTTATGTCGGCGCCCATATGCTGCTCGCACTCGCTGAGGCGGGGGAGCCGGCATACGCCCTTGATGATCTGTCGAGCGGCGCGCGCTGGATGGCGCCGGACGTGAAGCGGCTCGTTGTCGCCGATGTCGGCGACCGGGAAGTCGTCATGCGGCTGATCCGAGATTTCAAGATCAAGGAAGTCATCCATTTCGCCGGTTCGACCCTGGTGCCGGAATCGCTTCAGAAGCCGCTCCATTATTACTGGAACAACACCGCCAAGACGATTGCTCTCCTTGAAGCCTGCGTCGCCAGCAATGTCAGCCGGTTTATTTTCTCCTCAACCGCCGCCGTCTATGGAACGCCCGACCAGTCGCCGGTGAACGAGAATTCGGCGATCCATTCGATCTCGCCTTACGGCGCGTCGATGGCGATGAGCGAACGCATTGTCGAAGACGCCGCCAAGGCGCACGGTCTCGCTTATACCATCCTTCGCTATTTCAATGTCGCCGGCGCCGACCCGAAAGGCAGGGCCGGGCAAATCGGCAAGCCGACGCACCTTGTTCGCGTCGCGGCGCAGATCGCCGTCGGCGCGCGCAAGGAAAAGCTGCAGATTTACGGCGCCGATTACAAGACGCCTGACGGCACGGCGATCCGCGATTATGTGCATGTGTCGGATCTCGCCGATGCGCACCTTGCCGCGCTCGCGCGCCTTCGCCGGGGCGCTTCGTCCGAAATTCTCAATGTCGGTTATGGCCGCGGCTATTC
>JAGRED010000311.1 GCA_020446725.1 Parvularculaceae bacterium
AAGGAACGCTTCTCCTCTCTCTCCTATGCGGGATCGAAAAAGGTGACGCGGCTACCGCGGCGCTCAGCCGTCGTAGGGTTCTCGGCCGATACGGTTTACGCGATCGCCGAGCTTGTCCGCCGCCAGCGCGGCGGGGCCGCCGTCATCCTTGGCGCATTGTCCCCGCGCACGCGCAATGCGCAGGCGGACCTCTATCAGTCGGGCGAGGTCGACTATCTCGTCGCGACGGACGCGATCGGCATGGGGCTCAACATGGATATCGACCATGTCGCCTTCGCCGCCGCGCGCAAGTTCGACGGCCGCGGCTTTCGCGATCTCAAACCCGCCGAACTCGCGCAGGTCGCCGGACGCGCCGGGCGCCACATCAAGAACGGCACATTCGGCGTCACGGCGGAATGCGCGCCGTTCGAGGAAGAGACCATCGAGGCGATCGAGAACCATGTTTTCGATCCTATCGGCGCGCTTCAATGGCGATCCGACGCTCTCGATTTTTCATCGCTCGCCGCGCTCCGCGCCTCTCTCGACCAGCCCTCGCCGCGACGCGAGCTGCACAGGGCGCGCCCTGATGAGGACGAAAACGCGCTCGCGAGCCTGGCCGCGGACGACGAAATCGCACGGCGCATCACAAGCCGCGCCGCGACCGAGCTCTTCTGGGAAGTGTGCCAAATTCCCGATTTCAGGAAGGTGTCATTCGATCAGCACCTGCATATCCTCGCCGACATTTTCCGGCAGGTCGAAAATGGCGGTCGGATCGGCGACGACTGGCTCAGCGCGCGGGTTGAAAGGCTTAACATCGTCGAAGGAGATTTCGACGCCATCTCCGCGCGCATCACGCATATCCGCACATGGACCTATCTCGCAAACCGCTCGCAATGGATTGAAAACCCCACCTATTGGCAAGCAAGGACGCGGGAGATAGAAGACAGCCTTTCCGACGCCTTGCATGAGAAGCTCACGCAACGGTTTGTCGATCGGCGCACGTCGGTCCTGTTGAAGAAGCTGCGTGACGAAGCGCCGGTTCTTGCGGGGGTCAGTGAAGACGGAGAAGTCATCGTGGAAGGCCAGTTCGTCGGCCGGCTGATGGGGTTTGAATTTATTGTCGACCCGCGCGCGCGCGGCGCCGACGCCAAGCGCATGCGCGGTGCAGCCGAACGGGCAATCGCGCCGATCCTAGCCGCCCGAGCCGCAGCGCTCGCCAATGCGCCGGAAAACGAACTGAGGCTTGCTGACGACGGCGCCATCTGGTGGCGCTCATCGCCCGTCGCCGAATTGCGCAAGGGGCCGGCGATGCTGCGCCCTGAAATCGTCATTCGCGGTCTCGATGCCATATCGCCGAATTTGCGCGGCCGTGTCGCGGACCGTCTTTCCGACTGGCTCGCTGCGCGCATCGAAACGCCGCTTGCATCCTTGATCGCGCTTAAGCGCGCCGTCGATGCGACCGACGAAGGCGGCCTCTCCGGCCAGTCGAGAGGGATCGCGTTTCGTCTGGTTGAAAATTTCGGCGCCATGTCGCGCACGCAATTCGGCGATGAACTGAAACAACTTCCGCAGGATGAGCGCGCCAAGCTCAGAAATCTCGGCGTCAGGTTCGGCGAATACACGCTGCACATGCCGGCGCTGCTGAAGCCGGCGGCGGCGCGCATGATGGCGATGTTGTGGGCGCTCTCAAGCGATCGCAAACTGGACGATCTCAACCTGCCAAAACCGGGCCTTGTTTCATTCCCCTCGAACCAGGATCTGCCGCATGCGTTCTATTATGCGCTCGGCTATCGCCCTTCCGGCGAGCGCGCCGTTCGCATCGACATGCTCGAGCGGCTGGCGCAACTCATCCGCACCGCGCGCAACAACCCGAACGCCAAGGAAGGCTTTGAAGCGACGTCGCAGATGATGTCGCTTGTCGGCTGCTCCGGCGAAGATTTTGAAGCCATTCTGCGATCGCTCGGCTATCGCAAGCAAACGATCAAACGCGCCCCTCAACCTGCTGCGGAACCGGTTGCTGAAACAGCGGCGCGGGCGCCGGATGTCGCGGCCGAGGCGAGCGTCGATGCGCCGGATGAAGCCGCCGTTTCACAGGTAGAACAGCAAGAGACGACGCCAGAAAAGGCGGATGCGCCAGCGGCAGACGAACCAAGCG
>JAGRED010000312.1 GCA_020446725.1 Parvularculaceae bacterium
CGATCCGTCTGCACCGGCCCGCCATAGAAGACCGGATCGCCGCTCGCGCCCTGGCGCGGGTCGATCGAAAGTTGCTCAAGCAGGTCGCCAAGCTCGATGTCGGCGAGCGGCTTGTTGATGACGACACCCATCGCGTGATCGCGGTCGTGCGAGACCAGTAGGATAACGGATTTTTCGAAGCGGGGATCGTTCATGTTCGGCATCGCGATTAAAAGCTTGCCGGTCAGGAAGTCCTGATCGCTCGATTTCGCCTCGCCGGTTTTCGCTTTTCGCGACTGTCTCTTGCCGACCATGCCGCAAAGGTAGAAGGCGCGGCGCGCGATGGCAAGGATTGGAGCGCGGCAAGAAAAGGCGACGAAAATCCGGCTTCACCAAGCGGCCTCGACGCGAGAATTCAAAATCGAAGCGTTTTCTTCCGTCAACCGGATTTCACTGGCGCGAAAAAAGTCCTACAGGCGGGGGATCAAAATCCGCCCACACAGCCCGGGAGAATGCGATGACGATCAAGGTTGGCGATAAAATACCGAATGTCGATGTGATGCTTGGCGCGGCTGACGGCCCGCAGAAGACATCGACGCAGGACCTGCTCGGCTCAGGCAAGGTCGCGCTCTTTTCCGTTCCCGGCGCGTTCACGCCGACATGCTCGGCGCGGCACCTGCCGGGCTTCGTCGAAAAAGCGGACGCCCTTAAGGCCAAGGGCGTCGACAAGATCGTGTGCATGGCCGTGAACGACGCGTTCGTCATGAAAGCCTGGGGCCAGGCGCAAAACGCCCTCGGCGCGGTCGACATGATGGCCGACGGCAACGGCGATTTCACGCGCGCGCTCGGCCTGACGATGGACGGCAAGGGGTTCGGCATGGGCGAACGCTCGCAGCGCTTCGCTGCGGTTCTTGAGAACGGCGTTGTGAAGCAGCTGTTCGTTGAAGCGCCCGGCGCGTTTGAAGTGTCGAGCGCCGATTACATGCTCTCCAAACTTTAGGATCAGGCTGCGATCGAGGCGAGGCCGGCGCGCGCAAGCGCGTCGGCCCGTTCGTTTTCGGGGTGGCCGTTATGGCCTTTGACCCAGCGCCAATCGACATCGCGCTTTGATGCGGCGTCATCGAGATTGCGCCACAGATCCTGGTTCTTGACCGGCTTGCGATCCGACGTCCGCCAGCCGTTGCGCTTCCAGCCCTGTATCCAGCTGGTGATGCCGTTTTTCACATATTGACTGTCCGTATAAAGACGGATCGGCCCTGCGGTTGCATTCAGCGCCTCTATCGCCGCCGTCAGTTCCATGCGGTTGTTGGTCGTCGCTGCTTCGCCGCCGTAAATTTCGCGCCTGCCGTTTTCGTCGATGATCAATACGCCCCAGCCGCCGGGGCCGGGATTGCCGGCGCATGCGCCGTCGGTGAATGCTTCAATCATGATCGCTCCAAACGGGAGAGCGGCGATCGCCCAGCCGCGCGACTGAATAACAGCCGCGGGCTCAAGGTCAACCGGCTAACAGCGCCGGCGTTTTGAACGAGACGATTTCCTGCGTCTTTTCAACCGTTCGCACGTCGATGCGCGCGATAGACGCAAGGCGCGCCAGCAATGATTCGACAAGATCTTCAGGCGTCGATGCGCCGGACGTGACGCCGACGACGCGCGCACCTTTTATTTTCTCAAGATCGAATGAGCGCGGATCGTCAACCAGCATCGCCGACCGCGCGCCGGCGACAAGCGCCGTTTCAACAAGCCGGTTGGAATTTGACGATTGCGGCGAGCCGACCACCAGAACCGTATCGGCGCCCGGCGCAATAAGCTTCACCGCTTCCTGACGATTTTGCGTGGCGAAGCAGATGTCCGACCGGCGCGGCCCTTCGATGCCGGGAAAACGCCGCGTGAGAATTTCGATGATCTGCGCAGCGTCATCGATCGAGAGCGTTGTTTGCGTCGCATAAGCGAGACTGGCGGGCGGCGTGATCGTCTCGGCGTCTTCCTTCGTTTCGACCAGCGTGACGGCGCCCGCGGGCGCCTGACCCATCGCGCCAATCACTTCGGGATGGCCGCGGTGGCCGATCAGGACGACGTGGCGGCCCTTCCCGACATGGCGCCGGATTTCCTGATGAACCTTGTGGACGAGGGGGCAGGTCGCGTCGATCGGGGTGATGTCGCGAGCGCGCGCTTCGTCATAGGCCGACTGCGGCGCGCCGTGAGCTGAGAAGATGAGAGGCCGCCCGGGCGCCGCATCGTCGACAGTTTCAATGAAAACCGCCCCCATCGCCTTCAGGCGCTCGACGACATGGGCGTTGTGTACGATTTCGTGGCGGACGAAGACTGGCGCACCGAACAGGGCAAGCGCGTCCTCGACGGTGCGAATCGCCCGCTCGACGCCGGCGCAAAATCCGCGCGGCGACGCGAGCCGGATGGTGAGTGTCGCCCTGGCGACGTCGGCGGGTGGCGTAGCGCCCGTCATATTCGTCAATCCTCCCCGCCTGCGCTTCTCGCCGGCCGTTGCGCGCCGCTTCGCTAGCGGCTACGAGACTGGACCACCCGTTCAGGGCGCGGTCAGGGCCGTTTCCGGGCCTTGTTCCGGCGTTTGTGCGTCTGGATATTGAGGTCCGTTTTGATGAAAAAAGAGTTAGCCGCGTCGCTTCTGGCCGCCCTCGCGCTTGCGGGCTGCGGCTCGACCAAGGAAAAGCGGGAGGCGAATCCGGGCCTGTGCCCGAACATCGTCGTTCTCGACGACGCGGCGCGTCTTGTTGATTTCGATGGGGATGAAGCGGCCTCGAATGTCGCCTGGTCCGCGGAAATCGAAGACGTGAACCTTTCCTGCCGTTATTTCGGCGAGAAGCCGATCGACGCCTCGGCGCGGATTTCGATAGCCTTCGGCAAAGGGCCGAAAGCGACAACTAATGAACACAATTTCGCCTATTGGATCGCCGTGACGCGCGTTAATCGCGAAGTTATCGAGAAGCGGGAATTCATCGTGCCGATCAAGTTCGGTTCTGAAGAAGCCGTCGAGCGTGTCAGCCACGAAATCGAGAAAATCATCATTCCGCGTAAGGATGACACGATTTCCGGCTCCAATTTCGAAGTCGTTGTCGGGCTGGTCGTCACGCCGGAACAGGCGATTTTCAACCGCTCTGGCAAGAGCCTGAAATTCCCCGAACTCAATGCTGCTGACTGAGGAGCTGTCCGGGCTCGTAGGACGCGCCTTCGCCGCTGAGGGCTACGACGCGGCGCTCGGCGCGGTGCGCGTATCCGACCGGCCTGACCTTGCCCAATTCCAGTGCAACGGCGCGCTCGCGGCCGCGAAGGCAGCGAAAGCCAATCCGCGCGCGGTCGGCGAGAAAATTGCGGCGCGGCTGAAAGATGAAAGCATGTTCTCCGAGGTGAGCCTCGCAGGACCAGGGTTCATCAACCTGACGCTGACGGATGACGCGCTCGCTTCACGCATCGCCGCGCTCGCCGCCGATCATCGCCTTGGCGGATGGACCGCAACTGCGCCGGAGACCGTCGTTCTCGATTACGGCGGCCCCAACGTCGCCAAGCCGCTGCATGTCGGGCATCTGCGTTCCGCCATCATCGGCGAATGCCTGAAGCGGCTCTTCCGTTTTGTCGGCTGGACGGTTTACGGCGACATTCACCTCGGCGACTGGGGCTTGCCGATGGGTCAGCTCATTACGGAGCTGAAGCGAGAGCAGCCGTCCCTTCCTTATTTCGATGAGGCGATTTCGGGGCCTTATCCCGATGCGTCGCCGGTGACGCTTGAAGATCTTGAACGGCTCTATCCGCAGGCGTCGGCCGCCTGCAAGGCGGATGAGGCGCGCGCCGCCGAGGCGCGGCAGGCGACAGCGGAACTGCAGGCGGGCCGCCCGGGCTATCGCGCGCTCTGGAAACATTTCATCAGCGTTTCCCGGGCCGGCATTGAACGCGAATATGACGACCTCGGCGCCACATTCGACTGGTGGAAAGGCGAGGCGGATGTCGATCCGCTCATCGCGCCGATGGTGGACAAGCTGCGCGCGAAAGGCGTCGCGGTCGAAGACAAGGGCGCCGTCGTCATTCGGGTCGCACGCGATGACGACAAGAAAGAATACCCGCCGCTCATTCTCTATAAATCGGACGGCGGCGTCATGTACGGCACGACCGATCTTGCAACGATTGTCGATCGCGTCGAGAGCGTGAATCCCGATCGCATGCTCTATGTCGTCGACGGCCGCCAGCGAGACCATTTCGAACAGGTGTTCAGGGCGTCGGATATCGCCGGCATCTATCCGAAAGACCGGCTCGAGCATCTGTGGTTCGGTACGATGAACGGCAAGGACGGCAAGCCGTTCAAGACGCGCGCCGGGGGCGTTCTGAAACTGCGCGATCTGATCGACATGGTGGAAGAGCGCGCCGCCGAAAGACTGAAGGAAAGCGGCTTTGCTGAGGGATATGGCGACGACGAAGCGGCGGAAGTCGCGCACCGGGTCGGTCTCGCCGCGCTTAAGTTCGCCGATTTATCCAACCCGCGCACCAGCGACTACATTTTCGATATCGACCGCTTTGTCGCCTTTGAAGGCAAAACCGGTCCCTATCTTCACTACGCGAGCGTTCGTGTGCGTTCGGTTCTGAAAAAGGCGGAAGCGGCGGACGCAGGCGCGCCGGGGCCAATTCTGATCACCGAAAAGGAAGAACGCGACCTTGCGCTGACTTTGCTGCAATTCGGCGAGGCGACGAAAGACGCGGTCGAAAAACGCCTGCCGCATTATCTTTGCGAGCACGCTTTCACGCTCGCGCAGGCCTTTTCGAAATTCTATGCGGCGTGCCGGATGGTCGATGAAAAGGATGATGCGATCCGCACCTCGCGCCTGTCGCTTGCGACTGCCGCGGGCCGCCAGCTTGACGTCATTCTTGACGTGCTTGGAATGCCCGCGCCCGAACAAATGTAGGCGATCGAACTCCGATCAACTGAAGGCGGCCTTTGCGGCCGGCGCCGCGGCGGGCTTCGGCATGAAGGCGACGAGGATCGCGGCGATAAGCGCCGCGCCGGCGTAGATGATGAAGATCGGCGCGAAGCCGCCCCACCGATCAGCGGTCTGGCCGGCGATTGTCGGCCCGAGCATCGCGATCGTTGCGGCGAGATTGGCGCCGCCAAGAAGGGCGGGACTGTTCTTCAGGCCGAAATAATCGATCAGTAGTGCGGTCGTTGCAAAGAGCGCCATGCCGAACGCAAAACCGTCGAAGACCGCAAAGACAATCGCTGCCGGCGGCGATTTCGCGAAAGCGAGCGCGGTCATGCCGATGACATTAGCGAGGAGGGCGATCGTCAGCAGTTTTTTCGCATCGACGTGACGCACGAGCACGCCGCCCGCCGCGCGGGCGCCGGCGTTTAGGCCCGAATAAAGACTGAACATCGCAACGGCGAATGCGGGAGCGAGGCCCGCCTGTTGAAGATGTGCGACGGACCAGGTGCTGACCGTGACGCCGCAGAAATAGGCGATAGTGAGCGCGACGGATATGATGATGAAGGCGGGCGTCATCATCGCGGCCCGCGGCGCCCACGCGCCGCTTTGCGTCTCTTCGTCGGAAGGCGTTTGCGCAGCTTTTTCCGCAGCCGTCAGTCTTTTCTCAACGAGGCCGATAATCGCGGCTGCGCCACCGCCCGCGGCGAGGGCCGATGCGAACCAGTAATGACGCCAGTCGCCTCCCGCCGACAAATGGGCGTTGGCGATCAGCGGGCCGACGACGCCGCCGGCGCCGCCGGCCGCGAGATAGGCGCCGATCACGAGGTTTCTCCAGCGTAGCGGCGTCGCGCGGCCGACAAGATAAGTGCCCGGAACATTCGCAAGGAGCGCGAACCCTGCGCCGAGCAGTGAGGCGGCGAAGAGATAGACGGCGACATTCGTCACGGCGCCCATTAGCGCGTAACCCGTGACGATGACGCCCCCGCCAAGCGCGTAATGGAGGCGCGGACCCAACTGTTCGAGCGAGGTCGCGGCGATCGGGCTGAAGACGCCGGTGAGAAACGCAAGCATCGTGAACCCGAGCCCGGCCGTTCCCCATGTCCAGTTGAATTCCCCGATCATCGCCGGAAGGATGACGCCGAGCGAGGCGAAGGTTGTCGCCGTGATGAGGAAGAAGATCGCGCCGAGCGCAAAGGAGAGGGCGGCTGCGCGCGGCGTCATGTCGTCGGTCATCAGAAAAACGCCTTCAGGGTGACGGAAAATTCCCGGCCGCGTCCCGGCAGCACGCCGACTTCCTCATAGACATTCTGGACGGGAATGAAGTGACGCTTGTCGAAGAGATTATCGACATGCGCCGTCAGCGAAAGATTGTCGAAGGACCAGAAGAAAGACGCCTTGCCGAGCGCATAGTCAGGAATACGGATTGCGTCGGCGATCTTGCCGCCTGTCTCGCCGATATAGAGGACGCCCGCCGTCGCGCCGAACACGCCGAGATCCGTCCGCGGCGAGGTGTAGGTGATAAAGCCGGACGCTGTCACGTCCGGCGTCGTGCGGCGCTTGTAGCCGTTCTGCAGTTCGGGAAGGCAGCTTGCGTTCAGTGCGGCGAAGAGACCGCCATAGCCATCGACGCCTGCGATGCCCAGCGATTGCGGCGGCAGCACGATGAATTCGCCGTTGCCCGAACCGCAGGGCCCGGGCGCGCCGATTTTCGCTTCCTGCAGCGTGAAGGCGGAGGTGAGGCTCCAATTGTCGCTGATGAGGTATTTCAGTTCGGCTTCCAACCCTTTCGAGGTTTCCTCATCCAGATTGCCGAACGGATCGCTGCGCTGGCGTTTCTGGCGGTAAAGCGCGATCGCCGCGAAGAGGTCGCCGCGGCCCGCCTTCACGCCGATCTCGAAGAGATTTGAATCGGCGATGAAATTATTCTGCTCGATCCGGTCGACCTCGACGCCGCCGCCGTCATTCGTTTCGAGCGTGTTGTTTTCCGCGTAAGTCGCGTAGGCGTTGACGCCGCCGCCGAAATGATAGCGTAGCGACGCCTCATAGCTCGTCTTGAAATCGTCACCGTCAAACCGGGCAAAGCCGAGCGCCGGATTGAAGATTGTCGCGCCGGTATTGATCGACGACGCCGTAAAGCGGTCGAGGCGCAGGCTCCCCATAAGCGACAGCCGGTCCGTCAGCGCCGCGTACGACACGGCGAAGAAAGCAAGATCGCTTGTTGTTGAGTCGAGGTCCGTGTCCCAGGCGACGCCATTGGGTTCCTGAGAGAAAGGGTCGTCGAATATGTCGTCGCCCGTTGGCCCGACGGAAAGATCGCGTCGGTCGACGGCGAGATAGCCGGAAAGGAAAGTCTGGCGCGTGCGGTTGTCATAGCGTCGCCAGGAAGCGCCGACGACGTTGTCGATCGCGACGCCGGCGAACGCCAGCGGAAATTCGTAACTGGCGCGCAGTTCGACGACATCGGCGATATATTGCGCTGCGAAGCCGTAGCTTTGATAGAGATCGCCATTGAGCGAATCGTAGAAGGTCTGAAGCCTGACCGTTTGCTCGGCGCCGACATCGATCGACAGATCGGCGTATGCGGTCGCCGTATCGGAATCGGCAATGTCCCGGTCAGAAATGAACACGGTCCGCGGATTTAGCGTTGTCGCGCCTATATTCCGATCAAGCGCGAAGGCGGCGTTCGGGAAGACGCCGAAGTCGATGAATTGCCGGATATTCGACGTCCCGAAAAATGATCCGACTGCGGCGTCGACTTCATCCGGCGTCAGCTTTCCGTCGGCGTTCAGGTCGCGAAGGTCGGTATCTGAACCCGTGATGTAGGTTCCGTTGTCGATGAGGTCCTGCGTGACGCGGTTCCAGCCGATTGTCTGCCTGTAGGCTTCCGAAGAGAAATAGGCGCCGCCGATTTCAAGCGAGAAACGGTCGGCGTCGGCGAGCGTGAAGGCCCCTTGCACAAGGAGGCGCTCAGGGTCGATGCCGCGATAGAAGCTGTTTGAATTCTCATATTCCGCATAGGCGTAGAGGCCTGCGTCATTTCCGCCAAGATTGAACGCCGTGCCCGCAGAACCATGAACGACGCGCTTGTCGTACGAGCCGAGCGTGCCGCCGATTTCGACAAGGTCGCCTCGTTCGCCGATGCGTTTCTGGGTCAGCGCCGTTAGCGGCGTCACATTGACGAAGCCGCCGACCCGGCCGGCGCCGTAAATCGCCGGCGTCGGGCCGCGCACGACTTCAATGCGTTCGCTGGCGCCAATCGGCGTTGGAAACGTGCCTGGGTTCTCGGCGCGCTTGAAACCGCGGAAATAACTGTCGGCGCGATTGCCGCGTAGGGTGACGCTGCCCGGAACGCCGAAAAAGCTGCCGGTAAACGTTCCCGGGGCGACGGCGGCGAGGTCGTCGACAGTCTCGATATTGAAGCGGCTGATCGTTTCGTCGCTGATCGCGGAAATGGCGCGCGGAAGTTCCGCGTAGGAGAGGTCGAGCCCGTAGACGGAGCGGCTCCCTTCGAGCTCGGTCAGCTCAAGCGGGTCGGCGATGACGATGATTTCATCGATCGGTTCGCCCGTCTGGGCGTTGCTGCCCGTCGCCGCGATCGCGAGCGCCGCCGCTAAACATGAGGTCGATGTCGAAACGCCAGACATAAAAAATCCCGACTTCGCGAGACGAGGTCGGGGCGAACACAGGCGATTGCCGGAACGCGAACGCCGCCACGTTGAACGCGGCTGCGCTCGCGCGCGAGGCGCGACGCCTGTGAGATCTTCTCTCATCCGGACTATGACCGTCGGCTCTGGAATCGCACCAGATCCTGCTCTGCGATCAGGCCATAACCCTTTCGCTCGGCTCGCGGGCTGATCGGCTTTTCGGCCGAAATACCGCCGGTGGGGACTTTCACCCCGCCCCGAAGATCTTATCTCGCGGATTGAACCGCTGGAAGCTATATAGCCGTCGCGTCAGCTCGGATCAACGCGCCGGCGCAGCCCGCACGAAACAAGGATAATGGCGTTCATGAAGTCTCCACGACGACAGCCGGCGGAATGGGCGGCCCACGAGGCGGTCTGGATCGGCTGGCCCTCAGACGCCGATCTCTGGGAAGATGATCTCGAACCCGCCCAGCAGGAGGTTGCGGAGTTCATCGGCGCGATTTGTTTTCCCGACCCGGGCGATGAAACGGGCGAGACGACGCGCGGCGAACGCGTCGACTTGCTGGTGCGCGGTCCTGACGCGCGCGTCGCCGCCGAGGCGATGCGTCTCGGCCTGCCTGATCCTTCGCTGGTGCGCCTTCATGAAGCGCCGATCGGCGATGTGTGGCTGCGCGATACGGGACCGATATTTGTTGATGACGGCGCGACCGGCATTCACGCGAGTGCGTTCCGGTTCAATGGCTGGGGCGAGAAATATCTTCTTCCATCCGACGACCGGATCGCCGGCATCGTCGCGGAAAAGGCGGGCGCGCGCCTTCATCGCTTTGACGTTATGATCGCCGAGGGCGGAGCGCTTGAGAGCGACGGCGAGGGAACGTGCATTACGACCCGCCAGTGCCTGCTCAACAAGAATAGAAACCCGTCGCTCAGCGAGAAGGATGTAGAAGGCGCCCTGAAAGAGGCGATCGGCGCAGAAAAAGTCATCTGGCTTGATGAAGGCATGATCGGCGATCACACCGACGGCCACGTCGACAATCTCGCGCGCTTCATCGCGCCCGGCAAAGTCGTTTGCATGCGGCCGAGCGGCAAGGACGATCCGAACGCCGCGATCTTCGCGGCGATAAAAAAGGCGCTTGAAAACGCGACGGATGCCGCTGGGCGCGCGCTCGAAGTGATCGAGATTCCTTCCCCCGGCAAGGCGTTGCTGGACGACAGGATTGTTCCTGCGAGCCACATGAATTTCTACATCGCCAATCATGCGCTGATCATGCCGTCATATGGCGGCCTGACGGATGAGGACGACACCGCGCTCGAATGTCTTGAGATCTTCGAGCGTCATGTCGATCGCCCGCATTTTTACGCAATCGATTCGTCGCACCTGCTTTCAGGCGGCGGATCGTTCCACTGCATCAGCCAGCAACAGCCGGCGCGCAATTAAAGATCATTCAGCGTGATCGGGATCGCCCCAGACCTGCCTGACGCGCGCGTCGCGGCGGCAGGCGGTGCGGTAATATTTATAACGCAGCGGATTCTTCTTGTAATAATCCTGATGGTAATCCTCGGCGATCCAGAAGGCGCCGCGGTCGAGCACGGGCGTTGCGATCCTTTCCCCGAGCGTTTTTTCCGCGTCAGCAACGGCGGCCTCAGCCGCCGCCCATTCATCAGCGTTCGCTGCGAATATCGCCGACGTATAGGAATGACCGCGGTCGCAGAACTGTCCGTCGGCGTCTAGCGGGTCGATATGGCGAAGAAGGTAATCGACCAGCGTGCGATAGGTGACGACCGAAGGATCGTAAGTCACCTCGACGGCTTCGACATGCCCCTCATGGTTCCTGTAGGTCGGGTTTTCGAGAAGACCGCCTGAATAACCTGATACGGCGCTGGCGACGCCGTCGAGTTTTTCAAAATCCGATTCAACGCACCAGAAACAACCGCCCGCAAAGACGGCTGTCGCAAGTTTGGGAGTGTCAGCTCCCTGAGGCGCGGTTTGGGTTGCGGATTTTGATATGGAGCCGGCCGCGCCTGTCAAAGAAGCGACCGTCAGGGCGGCCGTGACGAAAATTGCGGTAGCAAGAGCGAGCGGGCGTCGTTGCATTTGAATAGGGCTCCGGCGATCAGGGCGTTTACCCTGGCGCGCGCTGCATCGATCCGCCAGTCGCCTCACGCAGTTGTAAGCGGGCGGCCGCAAGGCGTGATCGTCTGAAGTCCGCTGATCTTCTCGGCTCATATGGTTCAGAACGATTTACCAAGCTTTTTTCAGAAATTTTAACGGCCGCCCCCGCATTAATATTCGCTAAGGAATTGTGGGAGCGCGTCATGCGTTCGGTGTTCGCGGCGATCATTCTTGTTACGTTGTCAGTTCAGTCGGCCCAGGCGGCGACGACCGTATTCGCATCGGGCGTTTATTCACAGAGCGGCGCCGTTTCCAACCTCGCCAACGCGTTCGGCGCGCCGGATGGCGGCGCAGCGTCTATCGGCGGCGGGTTTTCTTTTCTCGGCATTCCGATCGGCACGGCGGGGCAGGCCGTTTACAGTTTCGCCAATCCGCTTTCCGGCGCGAATATCCAGCTTACGGCCCTTGGCGGCGCCGGTGCGCCGCCGGTGCGCGTTTCAATCGGTGAAATCGTCTCCGGCGTTGCGGTATTCTCGACCGAGCTTGCCTTCACGGGCGGGGTGGCCGGACTGATCCTGCTTGATCTTTCCACGCAATGCGCCCTGATTTCATCGACCGGCTGCTCGTTGCTCAGAATACGAACGATCGGCGGCTTTGGCGGCGGCGCATTTCTCCTCGACGGCGTCTCCGGCGTCGGCGCGGCGCCCGAACCGGCGGTCTGGGGGCTGATGCTCCTCGGTTTCGGCGCGAGCGCATGGCGCCTGAAACGCGCGCGGGGTGCGGCGGCGGGGCGTCCCGCAATCGTCTGATCGGTCGAATTTTTAAGACTTCCGCAAGCTTCGTTTAAAACGTCCTAACTATTCTCCAATCCGCTGAATGTGGGGGGCGTGGCCAAGTCACGTCCAAGGAGAATGCCATGACCATGGCGACCCGGATAATCATCGTTGCGCTCGCAGCGATGCTCGCTGCGTTCCCGGCGCGCGCAGCGACGACAATTTATGCAGCGTCGGTCTATAGCGAGAGCGGCGTGACGAACGCCAATAACGCCCTCTTCAGCGCTGACGGCAGCGCCGCCCTGATCGCTCCCGGCGGCGACCTTGTCCTTCAGTTCGCCAACCCGCTGACAGGGCAATCCATCGCCGCAGCGCTCCTTCCGCTCGCTGCCTCGCCCGCCTTCAACATCCTCGCCGTGTCGATCGGCGAAGTGCTTGGCGGCGTCGCCACTTTTTCGGGCGAATTCGTGCTTGTCGACATGGGGGCGGGCGCTGCGCTCAATGCGGATCTTTCCGCTTTGTGCTCGTCCGTCTCGGGAACCGGCTGCTCGCTGCTGCGCTTCCGTAACGCAGGATCGATCAACACCGCCGGCGCGCTTCTCGACGGTGTCAGCGGCGTCAGCAACGCGCCCGAACCCGCCGCCTGGGCTTTGCTGATGCTCGGCTTCGCTGCGGTCGGCTGGCGGTTGAAGGAGCGTCGCAAGTCAACTGCAATCAGGAACAAGCGGCGTCCTGCGCTCAACGTAAACACGGCTGCGTTCGCCTAGCGAAAGAACGCGCCTGAAGGCCCCGGCCGTTCACCCCTCCGAACGGCTATTGAACCGCCCGGCTGACCCCGCCGGGCGGTTCGTTTATTCTTCTGGCACGCGCTTCCAGACATATTTTCGACGCGGCTTCCATTCGTCGCCGACGATGTCGAAGCTTTCCGTGACAAAAGTGTTCTCATCGGTGAAGCGGCTCTTGTGGCCGGTGCGCGTGACGGAACCGTCCGCATTGTGAAAGGTCTGGTCGGAACGCGTGCCGCCGTCATCTTCCTGGAGCGCGCCGACGCCGACAGCGCCGCCCCAGCCGAATTGCTCGACGACGGCTTCGTTCCGTCCGGGATGCCAGTATTGACGAAATTCCCAGAAGTCGAATGCCGTTTGCGCGCCGTCCTTGTAGCCGTATAGCCGGCCGGTCATCGTCGCGCCGTCAAAGCGCGACTTCCATTCGGTTCCGTATGATTCAAACGGCTCCTCTTCGCTCTTGTAGTCGGCGTTATCGGCGATCCAGCGTCCGCCTGCGGCGCTGAGCGTCTTGATATCGTCTAGATACCATTGCGGCGGCGCCGATTTCTCGGCGAGCGCAGGAAAGGCCGCGAGGCCTGCAAAGGCGAGAGCCGCGAGCAAAGCGCGCATATCATCCCTCCATCATTGTGGATGGGGATTGCCGCGTCGGCGCGAGACGATGGCAAGGGCGATGCGTCAGACCGAGCCGAAAACGCGACGAAAGATCGTGTCGACATGCCTGATGTGATAGCCCTCGTCGAACAGCGCGTCGATCTTGGCGTGATCGAGATGCGCCGTCACATCGGCGTCGGCCTTCAGATTCGCAAGCAAGGTTCCTTCTCCGCGCCATGCCGGCATCGCATTGCGCTGGACGAGGCGATAGGCGTCCTCGCGCGAGGCGCCGGCCTGCGTGAGTGCGAGGAGAACGCGCTGGGAATGAACGAGACCGCCGAGGCGGTCGAGATTGTGGCGCATGCGGTCAGGATAGACGACAAGATTTTCAATGACGCCAGCGAGCCTGTTCAACGCGAAATCGAGATGGATCGTCGCGTCCGGGCCGATGCCGCGTTCGACCGAGGAATGCGAAATATCGCGTTCATGCCAGAGCGCGACATTTTCCATCGCCGGGATGACGCACATGCGGACAAGCCGTGCAAGGCCGGTAAGATTCTCGGTCAGCACGGGGTTGCGCTTGTGCGGCATCGCGGACGAGCCCTTTTGACCCGGAGAAAAATATTCTTCCGCTTCGAGCACTTCGGTGCGTTGGAGATGACGGATTTCCGTTGCAAGCCGCTCGATTGACGAGGCGATGACGCCGAGCGCGGCGAAATAAGCGGCGTGGCGGTCGCGGGGAATAACCTGGGTCGATACGGGTTCGACGGCAAGCCCAAGCTTTTCGGCGACGTGTTCTTCAACGCTTGGATCAATATTGGCGAAGGTGCCGACGGCGCCGGATATCGCGCAGACCGCGATTTCCGCGCGCGCTGTCTCAAGCCGCTTCTTCGAGCGTTCAAATTCGGCGAAATAACCGGCGAGCTTGACGCCGAACGTCGTCGGCTCGGCGTGAATGCCGTGGCTTCGCCCGATCGTCATCGTCAGCTTGTGTTCGAAAGCGCGTTTCTTCAGCGCGGCGAGAACGCGGTCGATGTCTTTGAGGAGAATGTCGGCGGCGCGCGCGAGTTGCACGGATAAGCAGGTGTCGAGCACGTCGGACGACGTCATGCCCTGATGCACGAACCGCGCGTCCGGCCCGACGATCTCGGCGAGATGCGTCAGGAAAGCGATGACGTCATGTTTGACCTCGCGCTCGATCGCATCGATGCGGTCGATGTCGAATGTCGCATCGCGGCCTTTTTCCCAGACCTTGCGCGCGGCGTCTGCGGGAATAACACCAAGCGCCGCCATCTTGTCTGCGGCATGGGCTTCGATCTCGAACCAGATCCGAAACCGCGTTTCGGGCGACCAGATCGACGTCATTTCTTCGCGGGCGTAGCGCGGGATCATGGGGGGCTCCTTTTCGCGGCGGGAGTTACGCTGCGATCGTCAGCCTGTCAAAATCGGAAAACCCGCGAGGTGCGGGGTTTTGATCGCTTGCCTCAGGCGATGCTGGCCGCCTGTTCGGCCCAGCGCTCTCGCGTCGCGCGTCCCGGATCGTTCAGCCTCAGCTCCACCCATCGGGCGGCGCCTTCATCCCAGCCGGCGATCTGGCGGAGGTGGAAAATGCCGATGTCGTTCAGCCGGCGCGCGGTCTCAATGTCGATGCCGATGATTTGGGTCAGATCGTCAGGCTCGCCGTCCGGGCGCTCGAACAGGATCGCTGGCTCGCTCGCCTGGGCTGAGGCGGCGTCAAATCGCGAGACGGCGCGGGCGCGCTTCACCGGCTGGCGGGCAGCCGCGGCCCAGGCGCCAACGCAGAGGCCGATCGCGAACGCCGCGATAAGCAAGCCCCACATATGCGCGATGAGCCAAAACATGCCGGTCGCTACTCGTTACTCTCAACGTCGGTCTTAACGACAAAATCTATCCGCCGGTTACTCCGTCGGCCCTCAATTGTATTGTTTGAGGCGATTGGGCGGGATTCGCCATAAGCCCTGATTATGAAAATCGTCGCAGTTGCGCGGCTTTTGAGGTAGTCGGCGACAGCCGCCGCGCGTCGTCCGCTGAGCCGTTGGTTGAACGCTTCCGAACCGGTCGAATCCGTGTGGCCCTCAATGACGATTTGATAGCCGGCGCAGGGGGCGAGCCGGCCCGCCAGCGTCCCCAGAATTTCAAGATCAGACCGGCTGAGGGCGGCGCTGTCGCGCTGGAAGGTGATTCGCCTTCCGTTGAGCGCTCGGTTGACGGCCTCACGGCAGCTTTCGGGCGAGGAAGCGGGGGCCGGCGGCAGAGTCGCAGCGCCGTAATCGCCATCGACGGCGGCTTCGGATTTACCCCTCTCGTAGGGCGTTTCAGGCGCTGGCGTTGGCGGCGGCGCTTCGGCGGCGGCGATGATTAGCGTCCGCAGGCCGGCGGCGCGCGCCGTCTTGTCCTGAAGCGCGTCTAGCACGCTCCGCAGCGCTTCTTCGTCGGGCGCCACGCCGTCAAGGCGGATCGTTGTCCCGTCGACGGCAATTCGCGCCCAGTCGGCGCCCGCATCGGCAATCCGGCTTGCAGCTTCGGCCTCAACCTGATTTTCGATCCGCGCGGCGCCGAGCGGTCCGTGGACGGCGAACGCTGCGAAAGTCAGGAAAGCCAGTGTCCCGATCGTGAGCCGAATGTTAGGGTTTTCCACAAGCGTTCCCGGACCATCGCCCGGCGCATGAACGATGAGTTAACTGTGTCGAGGATCGACCGGTTCGTTACACAGCGCCAGTCTTCAATTCTCGCGTCGATATGCTTTAAGCTTGGTTATGGTTGCTGATATTTCCGCTCTCGCGACGTCTGATTTCGATAAACAGGGCGCGCGCGCCGAAACGCTGCCGATGGCGATGCCCGCATCCGGTCGCCGATGGGTTTTGCGGCAGGCGGATCACGACGCGGTTCTCTCGATCGAACGCGAACTTTCGTGTCCGCGCCTGTTGGCGACTGTTCTTGCCGGCCGAGGCGTGAAAGCCGGCGAGGCGAAGCGGCTTTTGTTTCCATCTCTCCGCGATGATTTGCCGGACCCATCGACATTGACGGATATGGACCGCGCCGCCGAACGTATCGCGACGGCGATTATCGATGAAAAAAAATGCGGGGTCTTCGGCGACTATGATGTCGATGGAACATCAGGCTCTGCGATTTTGAAAAAATATTTCGACGATGTCGGCGCCGACCTCGCCGTGTATCTTCCTGATCGCATGCTCGAAGGATACGGCCCGTCGGTCGAAGCCTTTCGCACTTTGCGCGATGAGGGCGCGACGCTCATCATGACCGTCGACTGCGGCGCGGCCGCACACCATGCGATTGACGCGGCTGCGGGCGAGGGGATGGAAATCATCGTCCTTGATCACCATCAGATGGACGGCCCGCCGCCGAACGGCGCTTATGCGACCGTCAATCCGAACCGGCCGGACGATGCGTCGGGGCTGAACGATCTTTCCGCCGCCGGCGTTGCGTTTATGGCGGCCGTCGCCATCAACCGCACGCTGCGCGCGCGCGGTTTTTTCAAGGAGCGCGCCGAGCCGAATCTTTTGCGGCTGCTTGACCTGACAGCGCTTGGACTAGTCTGCGACGTTATGCCGATGACGGGCGTCGCACGATTGCTGACCGCGCAAGGGCTGAAAGCGCTTGAGAGCGGCGGCAATCCCGGTCTCGTCGAACTGCGCGCGCGCGCCGGCGCGACGGGGCGCCCGACGACATATGATCTCGGCTTCGTGCTTGGTCCGCGGATCAACGCGGCGGGCCGCATCGGGCATGCGCGGCTCGCCTTTGAACTGCTGACGACGGCGGATCCCGCAAGGCGAAGCCTTCTCGCAGAGCGGCTGCATGTGATGAACGCCGAGCGGCAGGAAATCGAACGCAGCGTGCTCGATGCGGCGATCGCCGCAGTCGAGCGAAAAAAATTGCATGAGCGCGCCGTCATCGTCGTCGCGGATGAAGGCTGGCATCCGGGCGTCATCGGCATTGTCGCCGGGCGCCTGAAAGACAGGTTTGAGCGGCCGAGCGTTGTCATCAGCCTGGAGGGCGAGACGGGAAAAGGTTCGGCGCGCTCTCTTCCGGGCGTTGATCTCGGCGCCGCGGTGCGCGCTGCGAAAAAGGACGGCCTGCTCGTTTCCGGCGGCGGTCATGAAATGGCGGCCGGGCTGACGATCGAGCGCGCATCGGTCGAACGCTTCGCCGATATGCTAAACAATCTTTGCCGCGACGATGTGTCGGCGTCGCTCGCAAACAGAACGCGCAACCTCGATGCGTTGATCGCCGCGAGCGCCGTCACCGCGCAGTCGGCGCATGTGATCGCAGATGCCGGCCCATTCGGTCCCGGCAATCCCGAACCGGTATTCCTGCTTCCTGAGATACGCGTCAGCCAGACCCGCATCGTCGGCGGCGGGCATGTCGCCTGCGACCTCGTCGCGTCCAATGGCGAGGCCGTTCGCGCCATCGCCTTTCGCGCCGCGGGCGAGCCGCTTGGCGACTTGCTGATGACCGGACGGCGCGTGCATCTGGCCGGACGCATCAAGGCGGATACGTGGCGTGGCGGCGACGCCGGCCAGTTCCAGATCGTCGACGCGGCGGAGGCGGTTTAGAACTTCGTCCTGCAGGCTCGCGGGAAGGGCTTGCACGTTGCGTAAATCCTCGCCTATACAGCGCCCTCGCTTTGCAGCGACGCCTCGCTGCGGGCCCTTCGTCTATCGGTTAGGACGTCAGGTTTTCAACCTGAAAAGAGGGGTTCGACTCCCCTAGGGCCTGCCATTTCACGCCGCTGGACTGTTTCAGTTCCTCCCGCGCCAGCGCCATTCACATCCGCTCGCAGCCCGCTTACGCCGATTGATTTCAGGCGCGTTTTCCGGTGTATTAACGATGATGATCGCCAGGGCGTTTTCCGCGGCGGCGGAATTCCGTTGGACGCAGAAAAGGCCCTGATCTGATGATCTTATGCAGTTTCGCACGCCGGGGCGCGTGAAGTCTGCTCTGGTGTTGTGGAGGGGCGTGATGATCAAGGGATATGGAGCGCTGGCGGCGGCATTGCTCGCATTTGCGCCGATAGGCGCGGCGCAGGCTGCTGATGTCACCAAGGCGCAGATTGCGCAATCGCTCGGCGCGAAGGGCTATTCGGTGCAGGATTTCAAGGCGAACATGCTCGCCGTTTCGGTGGGAGAGCATGTCGTGCTGGTCGGGGTTGATGGGGCCGACGCCGACGTTTCTTACATCACCTATCTCAATGAAGTGCGCCTCGGCGATGGCGGCCATAAATTCCTGAGCAAATTCAACAGCGAGGTGAAGTTCGGTCGGGCCTATGTCGACCGCGACGGCGACATCGCGCTGCAAATGGATCGCAACTCCAATGGCGGCGTCACGCTCGGGAATGTCGAGTCGGATTTTGAGGTTTTCCTGCTGCTGATCTCGAAATTCCTCTCCGACTATCAGGCGCAAGGCTCTGTCTGACCGGTGATGGAACGCCGCGCGTTCCTGAGATTTTGTAACAAGATGAAAAAAAACGAGACCATTTCGCCAAATTGGTGCAAGCTGGCGATGCGGTTCTCTTTTTGGGCGATCAGCTCGTCTATCGTTAACTGGACGAGTCAGGCCAATGAAGAGATGCTGGAATTGGCG
>JAGRED010000313.1 GCA_020446725.1 Parvularculaceae bacterium
TCGAGATAGCGCGAAAAGCTCTGCTGACGCATGTCGAGATCGATCGCGGCGACGCGATAGCCGGTCTTCAAGAGCGCGACGGTAATATGCATGGCGGCGGTCGATTTGCCCGAACCGCCCTTTTCATTGCCGAGTACGATGACATGCGTCACGAATTCACCCCTTGCATCGGATGGGTCCGCCCGCGCAGCGGCGGAAGCGGCGTTAACCTCATAGTCAGAGGGTGATTTTGAGCCCCGCCGCAACCCCCCATATACCGCCCCGCGCCGCCTGCGGGCCGGCTTTTTGCATTGCGTTCGGCGGATTGCGGCATCGTCAACTGATTCTTGGGGAGGCTATGGGACAAAAGCGCATGATCTCGGCCGTTCTCCTGACCAGGCGCCTGTTCGCCTTCTTCGCAGCCGCAGCGTGCCTCGCCGGCGCCGCGCGGGCGGAAATCGTCGTATCGCCGCTTCGCCAGGTGATCACGCGCCAGGCGCCTGCGGCCGTTTATGAGATCACCAATGTTTCGGACCGGATCATCGACGGCCGGGTCGGCTGGACCGATCTTTCCGCGATTGAGACCGGCTACATGCCCGCATCGCCCGAAACGCGCGAGACCTTGTCGGCCGCGCCCTATCTCGTCGTCAGTCCGGCGCGCTTCCGTCTTGAGCCCGGCAAGCGCGCGACAATCAGCGTGCGGTTGAAAAAGGGCGCCGTCGCGCCGGCCGGCGAACGACGCTCTCACCTGTTGATCGAGACGACGCCGGTCCGAACGCCGCTGCGGCGCGCCGGCGGCGGCCTTGAAGTAGATGTCGGGCTCGGCGTGACGACGCCGGTCATTCTCAGAAGCGGGCTCGCGCCGCCTGTCGTTTCCTTCAAGGACACCAAGCTCGTGCGCGACAGCGAAGGGCTGCTTGAACTGCAGACGACGCTGGCGCGGAGCGGAAAATACTCCGCCTTCGGACGACTTGTCGCGACAATGAAGACCGACGAGGGAACAAGGACGCTCGCCGAAATCGACAATGTCGCGCTGCATGTCGATGCGGCCGGCCGGCGGCTCGCACTGACGCTTGGCGAGAACGTTCTGCCGGCGGGCATGCTGATGCTGCGCTATGTCGGCGGCGAAGAATATGAAGGCCGCATCTTTGCGGAAAAAGCGTTCGAGATCGCGCCCCCGCAATAGGCGTCAGCGCAGGTCGCCGATATCCAGCATCGACAGCTTGTCGCCGCCGAAAGTCGCGACGCGGCAGAAGACGCCCTTCGCCGCCAGCGTATCGCAAAGCGCCTTCGCTTTCTCGCGCGAGGAGAAGCCGCCGCCGACAAGACGCAGATATTCGCCCTTGCCCTCGACCGATACTTTTTCAATGCGCGGCTCCAGCAGGCCAAGCTCGTCCGGATTTTCGCGCTGCAGCTTTTGCCAGCCGGCGCTCGCATCTTCCGCCTGACGATAGGAGGCAAGATGCACGCCCCACAGAATGCTCGTCAGTTTGATTTCGGGACTTTCCGCCTCGTTCTCGAAAATCTCCTCGGTCGAGGCGAAACTCGGCTGCACGAGCCGCGGCGAATTGTCGACCGGCACCGGCGCGCCGGGAAGCGCGACATCGGCGTTCGGCGCGGCGACGACCGGCGCCGCCGGCGCGGTCGAGGGTTTCTTTTCGGGCGTAGGCGCGCCGCTTGCGGCCGGCCCTTCCTTCAGCGTCGTCTCCGGCGCGTTCGGTTCAAGCGCAGCGAGACGCGCCGACTTCTTTTCAAGATCGGCGACTTTCGTCGTCAACGCCTCATTCTCGGCGGTAAGCTTTGCAACCGTTTCCTGAAGATCGGCGGTCTGCGCGCGCGCAATGCGCAATTCCTCGCCCTGCGAGGCGACGAGATCGGCGTTCTTGTTTCCGCCCAGCACCGAGCAGCTCTGGACGAGCAGAAGCAGCCCCAGAATTGAGGCCTTCTTCATCCCGATTGCCGACGCAGCCTTGAAAGCGTCGAAACCTTGTCGCATTAGCCACTCCGACTGAGGTCGTCCCGCCGAAAGGACCTATAGCATGCCTGCAGCCGCCGTCGATCCGCAAATGGGCGTCGTCCGCACGGTAAAGGAGCTTCGCGCCCGGGTCGACGCCTGGCGGGCGGCGGGGCTTTCCGTAGGGCTCGTCCCAACGATGGGGGCCCTGCATCAGGGCCATTTGTCGCTCGTCGAGCGTTCAAACAGCCTCGCAGACCGGACGGTCGCCAGTATATTCGTCAATCCCGCCCAATTCGCGCCGCATGAGGATTTCGGCTCATATCCGCGGCGGGAGGAGACGGATCTCGAGCTTCTGAGGCGCGCCGGCTGCAGCCTCGTCTTCATTCCTGCTGCGGTTGAAATGTACCCGGATGGCTTCCAGACCTCGATCGCGGTGTCGCAAGTGTCGCAGGGCCTTTGCGGCGCATCGCGGCCGCATTTTTTCGGCGGCGTCGCAACAGTCGTATGCAAGCTCTTGAATCAGGCGCGGCCGGATATCGCCGTTTTCGGCGAGAAGGATTACCAGCAGCTGCTCGTCATCCGGCGCATGGTGAAGGATCTCGACATGCCGATTGAGATTGTCGGCGCGCCGATCGTGCGCGAGACGGACGGACTCGCGATGTCTTCACGCAACGCCTATCTCTCGCAGGAAGAGCGTATCGTCGCCGGCAGACTGAATAAAGTGATTGCGGAAATGGCGGATCGCCTCCAGCGCGGCGGCGGCGTCGCAGAAGCGATCGCGTTCGGACGCGCGGCGCTTGCGGACGCAGGCTTCAGCGCCGTCGACTATCTCGACGTGCGCGGCGCCGATCTGCTTGACGATCCGGGCTCTGGCGCGCTTTCAAAAAACGCGCGCGTCTTCGCCGCCGTTTTGCTCGGCAAGACGCGGCTCATTGACAACTGGCCGGTCGAGATCAACGCGCGCTGAACGCGCAGGGGCTGTCCGCAGACGGTTTTTCAATCAGGCCGACAGCGCCGGCCCGGGCCGTGCCGCCCGTAGCGCCGA
>JAGRED010000314.1 GCA_020446725.1 Parvularculaceae bacterium
CGGACGTATCGTCTGGAGCGCTACGCCGGAATTGATGCTCATCGGCCCTGACGATGAACGCTGGGACATGGTGTTCGCCGCCGAATATCCAAGCGGCGAGGCGTTTGTGAATATGGTCAAGAACCCCGGCTATCAGGCGATCGTCTTTCATCGTCAGGCGGCGGTCAAAACCTCGCGCCTTATCAGGATGAAGCCGGGCGTCGCCGGCAAGGTCTTCAGCTAGGCGCTCGCGTAAGTTTCGCGCGCGCTGGCCTGCAATACTTGGTCAAACTCAATAATCAGCGCGTTTTCTTCAATCACCCAGGTTCCCTTGATCGGAATCCGCCCCAGGGCGGGCGCTGCGGCCCTGAAAATGCGTCCGTCGCCGGGGCAAGGCTTGTTCCCCGGGGGTGATTGCGGCTAGCTAGCCCGGCCCGGACAAGGCCGCCGGGCGGTGAAGATATTTCAGGGAAGAGTGATGCCGACGCCGATCCTGATGCCCGCCCTGTCGCCGACAATGGAAGAGGGCACGCTCGCCAAATGGAACGTCAAGGAAGGGGACAAAATCTCCTCCGGCGACGTGATCGCCGAGATTGAGACCGACAAGGCGACGATGGAAGTCGAGGCGGTCGACGAAGGCGTTCTTGGCAAGATCCTCATTCCCGCCGGCACGGAAAACGTGAAGGTCAACACGGAAATCGCAATTCTTGTCGGCGACGGCGAGAGCGTTTCCGATGCGAAGCCGAACGGCGCCGCGCCGGCGAACGCAATGGCCGAAGCGAAAGCGCCGGAAGCGACGAAACCGGCGCCTGCGGCCGCACCCGCCGCTGCGCCTGTCGTGGAGGCCGCAAGCGATCCCGATCTTCCCGAAGGCGTCGAGATGGTTCCGACGACGATCCGCGACGCGCTGCGCGACGCGATGGCGGAAGAAATGCGCCGCGATCCGGACGTCTTCCTGATGGGCGAGGAGGTTGCGCAATATCAGGGCGCTTACAAAGTCTCGCGCGGGCTTCTCGACGAGTTCGGACCCGAGCGCGTCATCGATACGCCGATCACCGAATACGGTTTCGCCGGCCTCGGCGTCGGCGCGGCCTTCGCAGGGTTGAAACCGATCGTCGAATTCATGACGTGGAACTTCGCGATGCAGGCGATCGACCACATCATCAATTCAGCGGCGAAGACGCGCTACATGTCGGGCGGCCAAATGGGATCGCCAATCGTCTTCCGCGGGCCGAACGCGGCGGCGAGCCGCGTCGCCGCGCAACACTCCCAGGATTACGCCGCGTGGTATTCGAACGTGCCGGGATTGATCGTCATCTCGCCTTACTCGGCGGCGGACGCCAAAGGCCTCCTGAAAGCGGCGATCCGCGATCCGAATCCGGTCGTCTTTCTTGAGCACGAGCTTCTCTACGGCGACACGATGGACGTGCCCGCAGTCGATGACTGGATCATCCCGATCGGCAAGGCGAAGATCGCGCGCGAAGGAACGGACGTCACCATCGTTTCCTATTCGCGCGGCGTCAAATTCGCGCTCGAAGCCGCGGCGAAACTCGGCGAGGAAGGCGTTTCGGCCGAAGTGATCGACCTTCGCACGCTGCGCCCGATGGATACGGCGACCGTCATCGCATCCGTCAAGAAAACGAACCGCATCGTCACGGTTGAAGAGGGCTGGGCGCCCTGCGGCGTCGGCGCGGAAGTCGCCTGGCAGGTGACGCAGCACGCCTTTGATTATCTCGATGCGCCCCCGGCGCGCGTTTGCCAGGAAGACGTGCCGCTTCCCTATGCGGCGAACCTCGAAGCCCTGAGCCTTCCGAACGCGGATAAGATTGTCTCTGCGGTGAAGGCGGTGATGTATCGGGAGTAGGAGATGCTCTATTCCGGCTCCTGCCATTGCGGTAAGCTGATAGCATCATTCGAAACGCGGAAGACGCCGCAAGAGCTGGGCGTCAGGACCTGCCAATGCGATTTCTGTCGGCGGCATGGCGCTGTCAACATTTCCGATCCTTACGGAGCGGTCGTCATTGATGCGGCGGAACGCGATGCGCATCGCTATCGCTTCGCGCTTCGCACCGCCGATTTTCTCATCTGCAAGGAATGCGGCGTTTACATCGCGGCGGTGATCGGGGCGGGCGAGGCGATACGCTCGACGATCAATGTCGCCGGTCTTCGCATGAAGGAGTTTCTCGGTATTGAAGAGCAGCCGATGCGATACGGCGCGGAAGACGCCGCTGCGCGTGTCGACCGCCGCCATGAAAAATGGACGCCGACGCGCTTCACGGACCCGACGCTCGCCAAATCCTTTTTCGGGCCGCATCCGTGACGAAGCCGCCGCTGACCCTGACGCCTGACGAGATGCGCCGCGCCGGTTACGCGGTCATCGACCGGATCGTCGATCATGTCGCGACGCTGAAAGACCAGTCCCCCTGGGGCGCTGGTGAAATCCCAGCGCCAAACCCGTTTGACGCGCCGCCGCCGCAGAAAGGCGTTGCGTTCGACGAGGTGATGGCGCGGCTCGACCGGGATTTCTTTCCGCATAATCTTCGCGTCGATCACCCCTTGTTTTACGGCTTCATCCCGAGCCCGTCGAATTTCATCGGCGTTCTCGCCGATGCGCTCGCCTCCGGCTTCAACATATTCGGCGGCACGTGGATCGGCGGATCGGCTTCGGCTGAAATGGAACGCGCCGCCTTCAACTGGGTGCGCGAGGCGTTCGGGTTTCCGGGGGCGGCGTTCGGTCTGTTCACCAGCGGCGGCTCGGCGGCGAATGTCATCGCGCTCGCTGTCGCGCGCCACGCAAAGCTCACGGGCGACATGGCGACGGCGCGCCTTTACGCCTCCAGCGAGACGCATTCCTCGCTTGAACGCGGCGCGCGCATTCTCGGCTTCAAGCCCGAGCAGTACCGCAAGATCGCTGTCGATGATGATCTCAAAGTCGATCTTGCGGCGCTGAAATCGGCGATCGAGGAAGACCGTCGCAACGGCCTGCAGCCGATTGCAATCATAGCTAACGCCGGCACGACAAACACCGGCGCCGTCGATCCGCTGAATGAAATCGCCGCGCTCTGCGAAAGAGAAGCAATCTGGATGCATGTCGACGGCGCCTATGGCGCGGGCGCTGCGTTCTCAGCGCGCGGACGACGCGCGCTCGCGGGGATTGAGCGCGCCGATTCCGTATCCTTCGATGCGCATAAATGGCTGTTCCAGCCTTTTGAGATCGGCGGCGTCATCGTGCGCGACGGCAAGACGCTGCATGAGGCGTTCAATGTCAGCGCCTCCTATCTTCGCGATACGAAGACGCTGGGGCGCGGCGTCAATTTCGGCGAGCACGGCATCCAGCTCACCCGCTCGGCGCGCGCGCTCAAATTCTGGATGACCTTCCAGATTTTCGGCGCCGAGGAAATCGCCCGCGCCATTGAGACCGGCTTCGAGATGGCCGAGGCGGCGGAGGCCGCTGTCCGCAAGCTGCCGCACTGGCGGGTCATCAGCCCGGCCAGCATGGGCATTCTCGCCTTCCGCGCCGCGCCTGAGGGCTGGAGCGATGAGGCCGCCGACCGCCTCAACGCGGCGATCGCCGCCCGCTCGCGCGCCGAGGGGCGGGATATGGTGGTGACGACGGAGCTGAAAGGCCGCGTCGCGCTTAGAATATGCCCGATCAACCCGCGCCTTTCGAAATCCGATATTGAAGGCACTATCGGGAGATTGGACGAGGCCGCGCAAGCGGCTATGTCTCAACTGAACGCCGACCAGCCGGGGTGACCGAATGCCGACGCCGATCCTGATGCCCGCCCTTTCGCCGACCATGGAAGAGGGGACGCTCGCCAAATGGAACGTCAAGGAAGGCGACACGGTTTCTTCCGGCGACGTCATCGCCGAGATCGAGACGGACAAGGCGACGATGGAGGTCGAGGCGGTCGATGAGGGCGTCGTCGGCAAGATCGTCGTTCCCGCCGGCACGGAAAATGTGAAGGTCAATGCGACGATCGCCATTCTGCTCGGCGACGGGGAAAGCGCCGGCGATATCGGCAAGGTCGCCGCGGCGCCGAAAGCGAACGGAAGTCAGGCGGCGGCGAAACCGCAACCCGCTGCCGTGCCTGCGCCAGGCGCGTCGCCCGCACGGACGCAAGCGGCTGCGTCATCCTCATCGAACGGGCGCCTGCACGCGTCGCCGCTTGCAAAGCGTCTTGCGCGCAACGCGGGGCTCGATCTTTCGACCCTGAAGGGGACGGGCCCCCATGGCCGCATCGTCAAGCGCGATGTCGAGGCTGCATCCAAAGGCGGCGCGCCGAAAGCGGCGCCCGTGCAGGCGTTTGCGCCGTCGCCGGCGTCCGTCGATCCGCGCCTTTATCCAGCCGACAGCTATACGGCGGTGAAGCTCGACGGCATGCGCAAGGTCATCGCGCGGCGTCTGACGCAGAGCTTCAACAATGAAGTCCCGCATTTCCCGCTGAATATCGATGTCGAGCTGACGAATCTGCTGGCGGCGCGTGCGGCGCTTAACGCCGCCTCGCCGAAGGAAGGCGAGAACGCCTACAAGCTTTCCGTCAACGATTTCATCATCAAGGCTTCAGCGATGGCGCTGAAAAAGGTCCCGAACGCCAACGCGACCTATACGGATGAAGCGATCCTGCTTCACAAGCACGCCGATATCGGCGTCGCTGTCGCAATCGACGGCGGCCTTATCACGCCGATCGTCTGGAAGGCGGAAACCAAGGGCCTCAAGGCGATCTCCGCCGAAGTCAAGGATATGGCGGCGCGCGCCCGCGCGAAGAAACTGAAGCCGGAAGAATATCAGGGCGGCACTTTCTCCGTTTCCAATCTCGGCATGTTCGGGATCACGTCCTTCGCCTCGATCGTCAATCAGCCGCATGGCGCGATCATGTCGGTCGGCGCCGGCGAGGAGCGCGCCGTCGTGCGGAACGGCCAGATCGTCGTCCGCACGATGATGACGGTGACGCTGACCTGCGATCATCGCGTCGTCGACGGGGCGGTCGGCGCTGAATTCCTCGCCGCCTTCAAGCAATTCATCGAAGAACCTGCCTTGATGCTGCTGTAGTTGACAAACAGGACTAATGCGGTCGATAGAATTACTTCTTTTTCTTAAGACTGGGGGTGCGGTTGACCGAAGCAGTCGTAAACAAGCTATTCTTAATTATCGTGGCTGTGATCGTGGCCACCTTCCCATTCTTCTTACACGTTGGGACCACAATATTTTCCGTAGACGCCGTTAAAGATATGGACCTTTCGAGAGCACTCATTCTGTCGACCCATGAAATACTGTTCACGGGCATCGCGCTATCGATTGCTGTAATGCTGGAAGTCTCAGAAGGTAATAGAGACCTCAATCATTTTGGAAGGCGTGGCAGCGTTCCTGCTATTTGGATGTGTATTGGAAGCCTTTTGGGCTGTTCGGCCTGCATCGTGCTATATTTCCTTTGTATTCTTAAAGCGGACGATTTCTTGGGCGAAACTGAGTTGGCTAATTTTTTGGCTTTATGTTCATACTCGGTGGCTGCCGCCACTTTGGCGACCGGAATTGCCGCACAACTCTTGATGAGTGCTCGCAAACATAGAATTTTGCAAAGGCGAAACGCATGACAATCTCAACAGTCGCGACCGCAATAACATTGGGCTACCTTGCAATAACGATTTTCCTTTTTGTTGGATTAATAGCGCGGAAATTTTTAAGTCGGTACCTGCACGCGCGTTTTTCATTTCTTAGGTCGACAAACTTAGATGATTTCGTTGATGAGCGGCTGAATATGTTGGCTTATGACGCAAGTAGCGAGCCTGAATTCGAATGGGCATTGAGAGATCTATTTTATGTCTCTATGAACGATAAGGATTCGTTAGCCGAAAAAGTTGATGCATTTGGATGGAGTCCAGTTGGGGCACAGAGACGTGATCTGATCAATGAAAATGTATTGAGA
>JAGRED010000315.1 GCA_020446725.1 Parvularculaceae bacterium
ACTCACGGCGATTAGCGCAATATTGAGGGCGACCGTCGTCGCCGCCCAGATTCGCACCCAGCTGAAAGCGACAGCGGTTTCATCCGAGAGGAAGTTCTTGAGGGCGGATTCGCGCGGCGCGGCGGTTCTATAGGCGAGGATCGGATAGGCGCTGACCGCCAGCAGGAGGAACACCGGCGCGGCGGCCAGCGCCGCCATCATGCGCGGCGCCGAGACTGTGATTGCGCCGCCGATATTATCCGCGCGGGCGGAAAACGCGAGCGTGATCAGCAGGACGAGATTGATCAGCGCAGGCAGGAAATGCGGCCATCGCATTTTCACCGGATCGCCGGCGGCGGCGCGGGCGAAAAACCACAGGAACACCGGCGTCAACATGATGGTCGATGAAGCGATCGCCGCGAGCGCGAAGCCGAACGCGCCGCTTAACCGCGCCGCGCCGATCCAGCCCAGAAAAAACAGGGCGTAGGAAACCAGCCAGCCGGCGAGATGCGCGTCAGTCTCGGAAAGCGGGCGTCGGCTAAGCGTCAGCGCCGCCAACAGCGCGCAGACGCACAGACCGAAGCCGAGTGAGAGATCGAGCATGATTTTCCGGCGCGCCTCGACTGCAATCCACGGCGCACCTTAACTAGCGTCGTTCCCTTCCGCCATCCGCCGCGCAGCTCAGCCTGGCGCATTCGCCTTGACGAGAGACCCGTCCTCAACGCCGCCGCCCGGGAAGAGAACAATCCTGTCGCCCTCTTCAAGCCCTTCGAGAACTTCGGCGTCAACGCCGTTATTGCGGCCGATCCTGACGACAGTCCGCCGCGCGCGGCGATTGACGACTTTAAAGACGGCCCATTCGCCGTCGACGCGAAAGAGCGCGCTCGCTGGCGCGCGCAACGCATTTTCGTCTTCCCATATCACGACGCGCACCTCGACGCGGTACCCGTCGCCGAGCCGTTCGTCATCATTACGTCCCGAAAAATCGATGATCGTATTGACGCGCTGCTCCTCAACGCCGAGCGCCGAGACCTTGGTGAAGCCGAGCGGTTCGATCCGGTTGACGACGCCGGCGAGCGTCGCCTCCCCGCCCCATTTGTCGATGATGACGCGATCGCCCGGCGAAACCTTAACCGCGTCGGATGACAAAAGCTCCGCGACAACCTCAAGGTCTCCATGCGGATCGCCGACCTCGAGAATCGGCGCGCCGGCGTTCAACACCGCCTCGCTCTCCTGAAAGACGCGCAGGATATGGCCTGAAACAGGCGAGCGTATATGGATCGCTTCATAATCGCCATCGTCTTGCGATTCTCCTTCCGCTGCGGCGGCCGCCGGTTTCAACATCGCCTGCGCGCGTTCAAGCTCCGCGGCGCGCATCGACACGGCGGAATTCGCCGCCTCAAGCGCCGCAGCAGCGCTGCGATAGGATATTTCAGCACGATCGAGACCGCGTTTGGCAAGCGCCTCGCCCTTGAAGAGTTCGCGCGCGCGCACGACTTCGTCCTGCGCGAAATCCGCGTCCGCCTTCGCACGGCGCGCCTCGGCGCGCGCCAGCGACAGGCCCGCCCGCGCCGCCTCGACCGCGGCTTCCGCCTGCTCTTTCGTCCGGATGTCGAGCGCGGCGGGGAGAACCGGCGTCATCTCGGCGACGATCGTTTCATCCTTGACGACTTCCGCGCCCGGATCGATGCCGACGCGCAAGAGCCGGCCGTTGATCGGCGCTGAGATGACATAGCTGTCGCGCACGCGCGTCTTCGCTTCTTCGTCGATCGTCACCATCATGGCGCCTCGCGTCGCGGCGCCGATATCGACCAGCGTCGCGCGCGGCCACAGCGTGAAGAGCAGGAATCCCGCAATGAAAAGCCCGCCGACCGCAATGACGCTGATGCGCGAATTCAAACCCTTCATCGCCTTCACTCTCTCGATTTGAGGACCGGTACAAGATCGAACCTGTTGATGTCGCGCTGAACGAAGCCCCCGGCGACGATGCCCGCCGCAATGACGACAAGGGCTGCGTAGCCGAAACCCGCCGCCTTGACGACGGTCGGGATCAGGTAAAGATCCGTGCTCATGCCGTTTGCGACATAGGTCCATAAAAGGAACCCGATGAGCGAGCCGATCGGCAGGGCGATGATCGTCAACGCCGCAAGCTCCCCAAGCAGCACGTAGCCTGTCTCAATTTTGGTGAAGCCGAGAATGCGCAAGGTGGCGAGGTCGCGCTCGCGTTCGATGAAGGCGATGCGCGCATTGTTGTAAACGACGCCGACGGCGATGATGATCGAGACGACGGTCATGATGGCGCGGAACGTGCCCGGCCCCTCGTCGAGCAGCTTCTGGAAATTCCGATAGGCCTCCCGACGAAGGCTGACGCCGGCGACCATCGGCGTCTCCTTAAGGCGCGCATAGATGCGCTCGCTTTCATTCGGATCGATCTTGAGAAGCACGCCCGAAATCCGGTCCGGCTCCTTCAAGGCGCGGTCGAGCGCTTCCTTCTTCATATAGATCGGCGTGCCGATCATCGCCTCGACAAAGCCCGCGACCGGTATTTCGAGCGTCGGCCTGCGCCCTTCCCGCACCTCGATCGTCAGCATGTCGCCGACGCCGATACCAAGAATGCCGGCATATTGCTGCGCGAGCAGCACGCCGTCGCCATGGGTTTCGATTTCACGCAAATCGGAATCGAGTGCGCGGTTCAGAACAGGCGCATCGGGCAGGCCCGTGATTCCCGCCAGGCGCTCCTTGCCGCCATGCGTAAACAAGGCGGGCGTCGATCGCATCGGCTCGACGTAGAGGACGCCCTCCATATTCTTGAATTCGTACATCGTCGCGTCGGACATCGGCTCGGCGAAGGTGACGAGGATGTCGCTGCGGTCGATCACATTGAAACTCGCATCCAGCATGTAATCGATCGCGCTCTGATTGAACCGCATCATCACCGCGAGCCCCATCGCAGCGCCGATCCCGATGACGGTGAGACCGGCGCGGAACGGCTGCCGCACGATGCGGCGCATGAACATGCGCGTCGGCTGATCGATCCTGAACATTTCGGCGCCGACAACGCCCCCGCGGCGATAATTCGGCGGCGGCGCAGGACGCATGGCCGTCGCCGGCGTCAATCGCGCGGCGGCGGCGACGGCGATGAGACCGCCGAACCCCGCCGTCAGGACGCTCGACATCAGCGCCGCATTCACGGTCCTCAGTTCGGGCACGAAAATCAGAAAGGGGAAATGGAAATAGTGCTGGTAGACTTTGGTGATCATGCGCCCGAGCTGCAGGCCGCCGATCCATCCGACCGCCGTTCCCAACAGCGCAATCGCAAACGCGAACATGAGATAGTGAATGGCGATTGTCGCATTCGAATAGCCGAAGGACTTGAGCAGCCCGATCTGCGTGCGCTCAGTCTGAACGAGGCGCGTCATCACGACATTCAACAGGAAGGCCGACACGATGAGGAAAAGCGGCGTCATGACGCGGTCCATGACGCCGAACTGCTTCATCTCTTCCATCAGATATTTGTTCGATATCTGATCGGCGCGCGCAGCGGCGCCTGTTGCGCCGTAAGGGGCGAGCAGCCGGTCAAGCGCGGCGATGACGGGTCTTTCGTCGACGCCATGCGACAGGGTCAGCACCGCCTCGTTGAAGGCGCCGTCGAGATCGTAAGCGGCCTCCATTTCGGCGCGCGTGACCCAGAAAACGGCGTAGCGCGCAGGATCGGGCGCAAAGTCGCCGGGCGGGATCAGGTAAATGAATTCCGGCGCGTTCGCCGTGCCGGCGATGCGAAAGACGCGCCTCGCGCCATGCATGGTGACGGCGATCTCATCGCCGGGCGAAAGCCCATGCGCGGCGGCGAACGGTTCAAGCACCAGCGCCTCGCCGCCTCGAACGGAGGACGGCATGCCGCCGCGCGCGATCGCGACATTGTTGATCCGCCGCGCCGCGTCCGGATCGATCGAAACGAATTGCGCGCTGATCGGCGCCGCCTCATCCGGCAAGTCGACGAGACCGCCCCCGACAATGCGTCCTTCCGCCGCCGACACCCCGTCGATCGCGCGCAGATCGGAAAGAATGCGGTTCGGCGCGCGCTTGGCCGGCGCAAATATGTCGGCGAACTGGTACCGCGCGTAATAGGCGCGCATCGTCGTGTCGAGCGAAGCGACCATGCCGCGCGACATGACGAGAAGCGCAATGCCGGCGCCGATAACGAGGACGATCGCAAGGACCTGGCCCTTGACGCGCCACAGATCGCGCAGGAGCTTTTTGTTGAGCGTCGCCATGCCGCTGAAGAGCTCGTTCACCAGACGAGGTCCTCCGGCCTTTTCTTCGTCTCGTTCACCTCAACCTTTCTGAGCTGGCCGTCGGCGAGATGAAGAACCCTGTCGGCGATCGCCCCGGTGGCGGCGGCGTGCGTGATGATGAGCGTCGTCGCGCCGAGCGTTGAATTCAGCTCCTGCAGCGCCTTGAGAACGCCGACGCCCGTCTTGATGTCGAGCGCGCCGGTCGGCTCGTCGCAGAAGAGAACGGTCGGCTGCTTGGCGATCGCCCGCGCGATTGCGACGCGCT
>JAGRED010000316.1 GCA_020446725.1 Parvularculaceae bacterium
AACGAACCTTATCCGCGTGTCAACTCCAAGGAAGAAATGCGACCGATGATGGAGGCGATGGCGGCGAGGTTCGCCGGCGGCATGTCAGACGACGAGCGTGCGGAAGCGATCAAGACGGTGAAAGACACCGTACACGGACAAAAGCCGCATTGAAGGCATGACGCGCTCAACACTTTTTCTTCTTCCCGCCAGTTTTGGTGACGAGGGCAGGCGTCAGTTCTGTCCTGAATGCGCGGAACTTTGGGGCTTTCTTCATTATTTCCCGGAGATCAGGGACGGGCTCGACATCCGTTATGAGACGATCGCACATCCGCGCGCCGGGATCGTCGATATGCTTGGCGAAGGACGATGGAACTGCCCGACCCTTGTGCTCGGCGATGAAGAGCCTGCGTCCGGGGCGGGGCTGATCAAGACCGCGAACGGGCGGCGCTATATCGACAACGCCCGGGACATTGAACGCTATTATGCGGAAATCGCGGGAACGCCGAACCCGCGCTAATCGTTCGGTTTCGGCTCGCCCGTATCGAGGCGCCAGCTCGGTTTTTCCGAACGTTTGACGCGATAGGCGCGCGCCGCGCCCGGCGCATGGGCGCTGCGTTTTCCGGGCGCAAGGCGCGCCCGTGCGCGATATCGCGGCCCGGCTTCGGCCGTCTCTTTCGCCGCCTCTTCCCCCTTCAGGGCGAAAAGGCCGACGCTTGCGTCCGCGCCGCGCGCTTCATTGGCGACGAACCAGAAGATGACGGCGACGCCGACCCCGAGCGTTGCGATGAAAACAAGGCTGTCCATGGCTTTCCATGTCTTAACGAAAAAACCGCTGCAAGGCGCGTGCTAAAGCGCTTTTTCGTCCGCGCCCATTAACCAGATGGCGCCTTCGCCGGGGCTAGAAGGGCGGGGTGAGCGAGACTTTTGACATCAAACCCGCCCAGTCGCCGGCCCTGTCGCCCGACCTGTCGCCCGCCCGGCTCGCCGGCGCGGCGGCAATGGCGGTCGGCCTCACCCTCTATACCGCGCTTGCGGCCGCCGCGACGATCATCTACCCGCCGATCGGCGCCGCCTTCCTCGTTCCGCTCCTTCTCGGGGTGGTCGCTGTCGCGCCGGCCGCCAAGGCGAGCCCGCGCCGGATTGCGATGGCGCTGATCCTCGTCGCGGCTTTCCTGCTGCCGGTCTGGCCGGTTTACCTCTTCGTCAAGCTAGGACCCGCGCCGATCCTGACGCCGCCGCGTCTCGTCCTTTATGTCGTCAGCGCTTTCTTCGTGTACGATATGGTTTTCTCGCCATGGCGGCGCGCGCAATTCGTGCTCGCCGTCAGGAAAAGCGGCGCGGTCAGCGTCTTCGTCTTTCTCTTTTTCATCATCGGCCTTTTCAGCCTGCCGCTTGCTGAAGGCCGTTCGGTTGCAATCCCTGAATTCGCCCGGCAGGCCATCATTTGGCTCATCCCCTATTGCGCGGTGCTCACCTATTGCCGGCGCCAGCGCGATTTTGTCGCCATCATGAAAGTCTTCACGATCGGCGCCTTTTTGGTGGCGCTGATCGCAATCGGCGAAGCGGCGACGCACAAGCTGATGGCGAACCTTCTTTCGCCCTTCATGGCCGATAGCGCGGAGTGGGTGAAAAACGCACAGTCGGAAAAGATCCGCGACGGGGTTTTCCGCGCGCAGGCGAGCCACACGCACCCCCTGTCGCTTGGCGAGCATCTTGCGTTTTCCGCGCCGTTCGCGCTCGCCTTTCTGATTACGACGAAAAGCCTTCGGGCACGTCAATTCTGGGGCGTCGTATTTGTTTCGATCGCGCTCGCCGCCGTCGCGACCAATTCGCGCGGCGCGATCCTTGTTATGATCGTCGGCATCGGGTCGATGTCAGCGATGCTTGGCTGGCGGTTTTTGAAGCGCGCATCCGCCACGCGCTGGCGCCCGATGGCGGGGCTTTTGTGCGTCCTCTGCCTTCTTGCCTCGCCTGTCGCCGCGATCGGCGCCCATGCGGTCATCAGCGGCAAGAGCGGCGCGTCGGCCGCCAACTCTACCCAGTCGCGCATCGACCAGATGGAACAGGCCTGGCCGAAAATTCTGAAACGCCCGGTCGGCGGCTACGGCACGGGCCGTTCGACGCGCGTCCTCGGCTATTGGGGCCTGACCCTGACGATCGACAATTACTATCTGTCGCTGGCGCTCGATTACGGTTTTCCGGGGCCGATCGTGTTCTTCCTGATGCTCGCGTCCTTCGCCGCCGCCGCGCTTTATCGCGTGGGGCGATGTCACCCGTCCATGACGGCGATCTATCTCGCCTGTTTCACGGCGCCGGTGTCGATCGCGATCGGCCGGTCGATCACCTCGCAGACCGGCAATCTGACAATCATCTTCGTCATGATGGCGGCGTTCGCCGGCGCAAGCGTCACTTTCTCGCGCCGGCGATCGCGCAACCGCCTCTAGCGGTTTGTTGCGAGCCTGTCGGCGTTCTGCGCCTCGTGCAGGGCTGTGAGACGCTCATTGTCGATGCCGTCGACAAGTTCCTCCGTCAGCACTGCGGCGCAGGCTTTTTTGTAGTCGACAGCGAAAAGGCCTGAGTTCTGATAGACGTTGCAGGCCTTGTCCGCCTTTTCCTCAATGCGTTCATAGAGCGCTGCGATCCTCGACGAGGAAGCGAGGTCGGCTCGCGAATAGGTGAATTCAACATCGCTGGCGAAGGCCGCCGACGTGTTGATGGCGAGCAATGCTGCGGGAAGGAAGGCGATTGCGAGGGACTTCATGGCTGTTTTCCTCTCCAAAGAGTTTGCCGAGCCCTCTGATCCGGCCGTTCCGACGTTGGCGATTGCCTCACCGCTCGGATCGACCGATGAATGGATTATCGCGCAAGAATGGCGGCTCGGCGATCCGGTCCGCCGCGCGCAACGGTCCGCTCGTCGCAGCGTTCGTCACAAGAATGTGAAATAAAGACAGGAAGCATACGGATGATTTACAAAAACAGGCGTGCGCTCGTCACCGGCGCGTCTGCGGGAATCGGCGAAGCTTTTGCAGAAGCGCTGGCGGAAAAAGGCGCCGATCTTGTTTTGACAGCGCGGCGCATGGAACGCCTCAATCGGCTCGTCGCAAAACTCGAAGAAAAATACGGCGTCAACGCAATTGCTATTGAAGCCGATCTTTCAAGGCCGGATGCGCCCGACGCAATCGCCGCTGAACTCGCGCGGCGCGGCGTGGAGATCGACATCCTCGTGAACAACGCCGGCTTCGGGCTTCCAGGCGCCTATGAGGCGGAGCCGTGGAGCGCGCATCGGAACTTCATCGAACTGATGGTGACAGCGCCGGCGCATCTTGTTCGCCTTCTGTTGCCGGGTATGCAGGGGCGCGGCTTCGGGCGCATCATCAATGTCGCATCGGTCGCCGGCCTTGTGCCGAGCGCCGCCGGTCACACGATGTATGGCGCGTCGAAAGCGTTCCTGATCAGTTTCTCGCAAGCGCTGGCGGCTGAAAACGAAACGCGCGGCGTTCACGTCTCCGCGCTTTGTCCCGGCTTCACCTATTCGGAATTTCACGATGTCAACAACACGCGTGCGCTCGTCAGTCGCATGCCGAAATACATGTTCATGGAAGCGCGGCCCGTCGTTCTCGGCGCCCTTGAGGCGGTTGAGGCCCGGCGCGTCGTCTACGTGCCGGGCCTCTGGAACAAATTCGTCGTCGGCCTGTTGAAGGCGGTCCCGCAATCTGTCGGCGCGGCGCTTGTCGCGCGTCAGGCGCGCCGGTTCAGGGTCGCATCAAAAGGCTGAACCCGGCGAGGATCAGGCTGTCTTCGCAGCGCCGATTTCGCTTCGGATCCAGGCGGCGAGCGCTGTTTTCGGCGCCGCCCCGACCTTGGTGGCGGCGAGCTTGCCGTCCTTGAAGATCATCAGGGTCGGGATGCCGCGGACGCCGAGCCGGCCCGGCGTTTCCGGATTCTCGTCGATATTGATCTTGGCGATTGTCAGGTCGTTGGCGAATTCCGCCGATAGTTCTTCGAGCGCCGGTCCGATCTGGCGGCAGGGTCCGCACCATTCCGCCCAGAAGTCGACCAGCACGGGCTTGTCGGCATTCAGGACGTCGGTCTGGAACGAAGCGTCGGTGACGGGTTTGGTGGCCATAATTTTTCCTCGCGGCCGGCAGGGCCGTTTCAACTGAAGCGCAAAGATAAGGCGGCCTCCGGGAAGATCAACCGCGCCTCACGCAAGCGTCAATTCAAAAGCGCGATCAAGCGCCGCGGCCGGGATCGGCATCAGCCGCGCGTCATAGGTCCACAACAGCGCCGCCTCGATCTTACGGCCCGGATAGATTTCCTGAAGAAGGCCGCGATAGGCGGCGAGCTGCGCGATATAGGCGGGCGCGACGTCTTCGACCTGCGTCGGGGGCGGTCGGTTGGTTTTGTAGTCGACGATAAGGATGCGGTCTTCAAGGATGGCGAGGCGGTCGATCTGGCCGGAAAGACGGAGGGATTCCCGCGCGCCCTTCGCGCGGCCGCCGATCGTCGCTTCCGCGAGGCCGCCCGGCGCGAAGACCGCGGCGAAGCGCGGGTCTTCAAGAACCGTCATCGCCTCCTCGCGCATCGCATCAAGCGCGCCTGCCTCAAAGCTCTCCCGGTACGGCTCCAGAATGCGGTCCGCCGCGCGGCGGCGATCGGCGATGGCGACCTCCGGCAGGAGTTCGAGAAGCCGGTGCAACAAACGTCCGCGCAGGAAACGCGGCCCGGCGCGTTTCGGCGAATAAGCGGGGCCGTCTTCATCCGCCGCAAGGTCGGACGGCGAAAGCCGCTGCGCCGCCGTCTCGCGCGCGGCGTCGCGCGTTAAATAATCCGGAAGCGGAGGATCGATCGCCGCCGCAGCGCTCGTTTCATCTGTCACAGGCTTGGCGGTCTGCGGCGAGGCGAGCCGCCGCGCTTCCCCGCCCGCCCTTTCGCCGGCGCTTTCAATGCGGGCGCCGAGCGCCTCGAAGGCGTCTTCCGCAAGCGCGTGCCAACTCTTTTCCGCCGGCGGCGGTTTGTGCGGGTCCGATTTGCCGCTTTCAATCCCGCAGATGTAAAGGCGGTCGCGCGCACGCGTCGCGGCGACATAGAGAAGCCTGCGATATTCATCGCGCATCAACCGCTTCGCCCTGTCGCGCGCTGCGACGAGAATCGCCGCGTCTTTCGCCTCGCCGAGCGCCAGCGCCGGCAGATCGTCGCCATGCGGCCCCTCGATCGCGAACAGGTCGCCGAGCTTGGCTACAGGCGCGGCGCGATGCGCATCGATGAGAAAGACGATATTCGCTTCAAGACCCTTCGCCTTGTGCGCGGTCATCACGCGAACGCTCGGTCCCGATTCTGAAGCTTCACGTGAAACTTCCGCACCGGATTTCAGGATCGCATCGAGAAAGAGCCGCAATGAACGCGGATTGCGCATTTCGAAATCATGCGCCTGGCGCAGGAATTCCTCGATCGCTTCGCGACAGGGCTCGCCGAGCCGTTCGGCGAGACGCCGCCATCCCGACGGCGCCCCCGTTTCGAGAAGGTGGGTGAAAAAGGCGACCGGTCCTTCTTTCAGCGCAATCGCGCGCGCTGCGGCGATGTCGTCATACGCGCGCGCCCATTCGGGGCGTTCCGCCGCCCGCGCGCCGAGTTCATTCCAGAGCTTTTTCCGCGTCCGGCCTGCGGCGAGCGCATAGAGGCTCTCCTCATCGATGGTGAAAAAGGGGCTCTTCAGCGTTTCAGCGAGCGACAGATCATCGCCCGAATACAGCGCGGCGCGCGCATAAGAGACGAGGTCGAGAACGCCCTGATCGTCGGTCAGGCGAAACTTGTCGGCGCCGGCGACCGGCGCTTTCGCCGCCCCGAGCGCGCGGATCATTTCAGCAAACAGGGCGTTCTTCGACCGTCCGCCGCGGCTCTGCACCAGGATCATGATGTCGCCGGGTTCGATCGGCCGCCCCTTCGATTCAAGGATTTCGCCCGACCGCAGCCAGCCGGCGATCATCGTCGCGACTTCCTCGGCGAGCGCGCGGGTCGGGTTTTCCGCCGGCGTTGCGTCAAGCGGAGCGTCCCACGGATCGGGCGTCGTTTTTTCGGGCCGCTTCACCAGCGGCCAGAGTTCGACGAGACCCGCGTGCCCGTCGCGGGTGCAGCGATGAATGAGCGGGCGTTCAAGGCTGACATTTTCGATGACCTCGTCATTGAGGAAGAGGGCGTCGACAAAAGTCAGAACGGGTTCCGTCGTGCGGAAGGATGCATTCAGCGGCACTTTGGCGTAGTCGCCGGCGGCGGCGATCTTCTTGCCGAGATCGGTTTCCTTTTCGTTGAACAGCGCGGCGTCGGCGCCCTGAAAGGAATAGATCGACTGTTTCTGGTCGCCGACGGCGAAGAAGGTGCGCGCGCGCGTCTTTGCGCCGATTCCCGCGAAAAATTCCTCCAGCGGCGCCTCGATGACGTCCCAGGCGTCCGGCCCCGTATCCTGCGCCTCGTCGAGAAGGATATGCTCAAGGCCCATGTCGAGCTTGTAGAGCACCCACGCCGCGCCGCCGCCTGAATGAAAGAGCGCGCGCGTTTTGGCGATCAGATCGTCGAAATCGAGCGCGGCGCGCGCTTCTTTCATCGCGTCATAGCGCGCAAGGCAGGGGTCGAGGATCGCATAGAAAGCCCGCGTGTCTTGAAGAACATTCGCGGCGCGCATGCGGTCCAGAATGGCGAGGATGTCTTCCTGAAGGCGCGCGATCGCTTCCGCGAAGGAGGGTTCATTCTTCGCTGTCGCTTTTGAAATCACGTCCTTGCGCGGGGAGAAATCCTTTGTGAGGAAAACCAGCCTGATTGCGTCGAATTTTTCATCGGGTGAAGCGACGGCGTGAAAATGATCAATCTGCGGCGCCGCTTCGCGCGTCGTCTTTGAGCCGGCGATCATCAGGCGTTTCAGCTCATCGAGATCGAAGGCCTCGATCAGGGCGACGATGTCGGCGAGTGCGGGCGGATTGTTTTCGTCTACGCCGAGCGCCTGCGCGAGTTCGCCCGCAAGGCCGGCCCAGCCGATCTCGCCGGCGCGCGCGAACAGACGCCGCTTGCTAACCGCCTCGCCAAGGCGCTCGCGCAGGGCTGCGCCGGTCATGCGCGAAAGCAATCGTGCAAAGGCGGCGGCGACGCCGGGGTCTGCCTGTGCGGCGACGCTGTCGATCGCCATGCGCTTCAGGTCCGCCGATTCGATATCCTCAATAACGGAAAAGCCGGGCGCGACGCCGGCCTCCAGCGGAAAACGTTTCAGCACGCTCTCGCAGAAGGAATGGATGGTCTGGATTTTCAGCCCGCCCGGCGTTTCGAGCGCGCGCGCAAAGAGCCGGCGCGCCCGTGCAAGCTCGTCCGGGCCGCGCGCGCGGTCGTCGCCGTCGAGATCAACAAGCGCCTTGCGCAAGTCAGCGTCGCCCGCAAGCGCCCAGTCGCCGAGTAGCTTGAACAGGCGCTCGGCCATTTCCGCAGCGGCCGCCTTGGTGAAGGTGATGCAGAGGATTGTCGACGGATCGACGCCTTCAAGCAGCAGGCGCGCGACGCGGTTGGTGAGAACGCGCGTCTTGCCGGCGCCGGCGTTCGCCGACACGAAGGCGGAAATCCCCGGATCGGCGGCGCGGCGCTGATGCGCTGTAGTCTCCTTGATATGAGCCGCCGCCGTCACGCCTCGCCCCCATCGCCGCCGTCGTCCGAGGCGCCCCATTCCTTGCGTCGCGCAAGCTGGTCGTAATCGCCGTAATCATCGCTGAATTCCGGGCGGGGCTGCGAAAGATAGACCGCATCCGGATTGTCGAAAGCGGCGACAAGCGCGCGCAGGCGCTCTTCCGCCTCACGCACGGCCTGGCGCGCCTCGTCGCCCTCGCGGCCCCAGCCGTTCTTGTTCTCGTCAGTCGCGCGGTGAAGCGTTTTGACATAGCGATAGCGCGCGACATCGCGCGCGCCGATGGCGGCGTATCCGCCGGCCGACAGGATGGCGCCGGTCAAAGCGAGCTGCGGTGAAAAGCTCGCATCCTGCTTTTCCGTGCGCAGTTTGCCGCTCTTGTAATCGATGATCGCCGCTGCGCCGTTCGCCTCCAGGTCTATCCGGTCGGCGATCGCCGTCAGCGTGAAGGGCGGGCTGACGCCGGGCAGCGTCCAGGCGCCTTCTTCTTCCGCAATCGCGAGGCGTCCCATTTCGCGCTGCGCGGCGTCGAAAGCGGAAAACCACATGAACGAATCGTCGATGGCGGCGGACCAGAACCGGCGATCGGCGGCGCTGAGGCCGTATTCCGCCGCAAGGTCGTCATAGAGCGTGTGCAATTGCGTCGGCGTCGGCGCGTCATCCTTGCGCGCGGCGTCTTCGAACATCTTGTGCAGCAGCGACCCCATGTCGCGCGCGCCGAAGGCGACGCCCGGGTCCTCGATCTTTCTGAGACCGAGCAGATAGCGCGCATACAGACTGTAGGGATCTCGCAGCCATTTCTCGATCTGCGTGACGGAAACGCGTTCAGGTCGCCGCCCGGGCCCGGCTTTCGGCCGCGGCCGGTCGATCCTTGTCAAGGTTTGCGCCGCATCGAGTTTCTTCGCGATCGCCTGCAGCATCGGCGTGCGGTCGACGGCGCCGAGCGCG
>JAGRED010000317.1 GCA_020446725.1 Parvularculaceae bacterium
CCGATCATCTCACCGGCTACAAAGGCGCCGCGACGACCGCGCCTGATCAAGTTGCGCAGAAAACTTCTAAGCGCTGGCAGTAATTTCCTTCTCCGCTCACCCCAACTTAAACTGCGCCAGCGCCGCTTTCGCGATCGGCGCGCCCCATTCCTGCACGAAATGGCCGGCGTCTGCGACTTCCATCGGTTCGGGGCAGTTGCGGATGAACTTTCTCAAGAAATGCATTGAAGGGGGCCCCAGAACCGGGTCCTGCATGCCGACGGCCATGAAGCTTTCGCCGTTCCAGTCCTCGCTCCAGAATTTGCGCGCTTTCAGCGACGTCTCGACGCCTTCTTTAGACAGCGGCGTCAGGTCGTCGGCGCCTTTTTCCTTCAGCATGACAAGCTCAGGAAAGCGGCGGACGCCGCCTTTGTAGGATTGATCCGGAAACGGCGCGTCATAGGCCGCCATCTCCGCGTCGGTCAAAATCGGCGTCGCGCGCTTCATCAACTCGCCGACTTTCAGATCCGGCTGCGAGCGGTTGAAAGCGCGCCACATGGCGAAGCCTTCCGGCGCCTCCTCACCGCCCGGCAGACCCGTATTCATCACGATGAGGCGCGAATAGCGATGCGCCGCCGCCATCGGCAGCGTCAGCCCGAGAACCCCGCCCCAGTCCTGCACGACGAGACAGATGTTCTTCAGATCGAGCTTTTCAACGAAGGCGAGCAAGGCGTCGCGATGCGCATGATAGGTGTAGAAGTCGTCATCGACCGGTTTGTCGGAGCGACCAAACCCGAACATATCGACGGCGACGACGCGATGCCCGGCGCCCGTGAAAACCGGAATCATCTTGCGGAAGAGATAGGCCCAGGAGGGTTCGCCGTGAATGCAGAGAAATGTCACCTTCGCGTCTTTCGGCCCTTCATCGACATAATGCATCCTGAGGCCGTCATAACCTGGCAGGTTTTCGACATAGCGCGGCGCATACGGCCAATCTGGCAGATTGGCGAACCGCTCGTCAGGCGTTCTCAAGGCTTTGATCGGCATTTGGACCTTCCGGCGCTGGAATTGGACGGGGCGTCGAAGAGACTGCCGCATGCGCGATCCCGAGGTCCACTCACTTATGCAGCAGGATCGCGGCCGTCTTTGATCCATGAAGATTTCAGGAATAATGCGCCAATGACGGTCGCTGCGAACGCGCCTGCAGCGACGATGACCGGCGATGGATGCTGCGAGGCGATGACGTAGCCGACGACGCCAAGCGCAATGACGCAACACGCCATAATGAGCGTGTCAGGCTGGAAGACAATCTTTCCCAAAAGGACGGCGTAGCGGCCGACTGGAATTGCGAAAACGGCGATCGTCGCCAATCCGAGCGCCAGGCGCCCCGCCCCGAACTCCATCGTCATCGGAATGTTCAGGATCATATGCGCGATTATGGCGGGCAAGACCGATCCCGACGTCAACGTGACCAGTCCAAACAGGAGCGCGGCGATGATGACGCCCGCCATCGTCGCATAACCAAGGAAGTCGCCATTGACCAAATATTGAAAATGGAGACCCGCAAAGATGAGCGAGGAAAGGACGAGCGCGGCGCCCGGCCGAAACGCCTCGACCAATCGCCCGAGCACATAGGACCGCCACATTAGTTCTTCGATGATCGGAACGAGAAGGAAGCTGCCGGTCGCCGCAAAAACCCAGAAGGTCCAGTCCCAGGGGTTTGACTCCATCACCGTCCACAGGACCGTATCCTTGCCGAGCGGCCAGGTTTCTTTTGCAAGAAAAATCGCTTGCGTCGGAATTGAAGCAATGAGCCCCGTAATGACGCCAAGCGCGATGAGGCGCATCATCCCCATCGGGCAGGCGGCGAGCGCATAGTGCCGCGGCGCCGTTCGCCGCCGCAGCGCGGAGAATAAAAGGACAAGCGCGAGCGCCGCGCCATATTGCAGCACGAACTGCTGGCCGATGGCGAGACTGGAGGCGAGATAGTCGGGCGCCGCCCCCGTCGCCAGGCCGAGCGTTTCGCCAAGCCCCGGCGAAACCAGCCTTTGGGCGATGACTGCGGCGGCGACGCTCGCGACAACAACCAGCACGACTTCGACGAGCGCCAGAAATTTGGACGCAAGACCGAGAGCCGGATCAGACGGCGCATAGAGGATTTCAGGGCGGGACAGCGAAGCAGACATGGCTGGCGATTCTCCGGAACGGTTTGGCCGCGGAAAACTGAGCCTGCGCGCGCACGGCGTCGCCCGACCTCGCAAAAAACCGGAGTCTGCACGCCGAATATGTTTTATTTCAGGGGGTTAGCCCGCAGGATTTCTGCGCGGAATTTGCTCGGGGTGATCCCGAGATGCCGGCGAAATGCGCTGTTGAACGCCGATTTCGACCCGAAGCCGGCGTCGAGCCCAAGCGAGAGAAGCGTGATGTCCCTGTTGGCCGGATCGGCGATAAGCCGCTTCGCCTCCTCGACCCGATACCGATTGATGCAGTCGAAAAAATTCTCGTCATTCGCCCGGACCGCCCGTGTCACCTCCTCGCGGGGCCAGCCGAGCTGATCGGCCAGCGCCCCGATTGAAAGGTCCGGTCTGAGAAAGGGTTTCGCCGCCGCCATATGCGCCTCGAACGCTGCAAGGCGGGCCGGCGCTTCCGCATCGGGCGCTTCAGCGTTGGGCGTTCCGGCGGCCGGCTCTTCGACAAGCGCGTAAGCTTTCGGAATTGCGCCTGACCCAAGGCCTTTATAGGCGACAAAGAGAATCTGTCCGGCGATGATCGCCGCGCCGATCGTGGTGATTGTCTCGATCGA
>JAGRED010000318.1 GCA_020446725.1 Parvularculaceae bacterium
ATCCTTCACTTCAACGCCGGTCGGATTGTTGTTGCACGACGTATGGAAGGCCCCGATTTGAATAGCGACGACGCCGAAGATCGCGAACGGCAGCAGATAATGCAGCGAGAAGAAGCAGTTGAGCGTCGCATTGTCGACCGCCGGGCCGCCGAGCAGCAAGGTCTTGATCGGCTGGCCGACAATCGGGAACGCGGTGAAGAAGTTGGTGATGACGGTCGCGCCCCAGAAGGACATCTGCCCCCAGGGAAGAACGTAGCCCATGAACGCCGTCGCCATCATCAGGATGAAGATGACAACGCCCAAAATCCACACCATTTCGCGCGGCTCTTTATAGGATCCGTAATAGAGGCCGCGGAACATGTGGATATAGACGGCGAGGAAGAACATCGACGCGCCGTTCGCGTGAACATAGCGCATCAGCCAGCCGTAATTCACGTCGCGCATGATGTGCTCGACGCTGTCGAAGGCGAGATCCTTGTGCGGCGTGTAGTGCATCGCGAGCACGACGCCGGTGATGATCTGGATGACGAGGCAGACCGCGAGGATCGCGCCGAACGTCCACCAGTAATTGAGGTTCTTCGGCGTCGGAAAATCCATGAAGTCCGCGCCGAAGCGAATGATCGGCAGACGTCGGTCGAGCCAGCGTTCGATGGCTGTGCCGGGCTTGTATGTCGAGGGATGGTTCACCGGTCTTGTCTCCTAGCCGATGCGAATCGTCGTGTCGGTCGTGAACTGGTATTTCGGCACCAGCAGGTTTTCCGGCGCCGGGCCTTTCCGGATGCGCCCGGAATTGTCGTAATGCGACCCGTGGCAAGGGCAGAACCAGCCGCCGAAATCGCCGCGCACTTCGCCTTGCGAGGTGCCGAGCGGCACGCAGCCGAGATGCGTGCAGACGCCGACGACGACAATATAGTCAGGATTGATGACGCGGTTCTTGTCTTCCGCGTCGACCTTGCCGGCGAGGTTGTCGTTGCGCGCAACGGGATCCTTGAGATCGGCGAGCGGCGTTTCCTCCACCGTCTTGATCTCCTCGCCCGTGCGGCGGCGGATGAAGACAGGCTTGCCCTGCCACATCACCTTGATCGCCTGGCCGACTTCGAGGGAGGAAAGATCGACCTCCTTCGTCGACAGGGCGAGAACGGAAGCGTCCGGGTTCATCTGGTGAACCAGCGGGACCGCCACGCCGACCGCGCCGACGACGGTCGTCGCGCCGGCGAGAATGTGGATGAAGTCGCGGCGGGTCGGTTCCGCCTCGTGTGTGCTGTCAGTCGCGCTCATCGCCCTCTTTGGTCCTTTAACGCTGCGCCGCCCGAAAACTTGACTTGACCGGCCCGGAATGCGGCCGAAACAGGAGAGATTTTGGGGCATCCCTCTGGCACGAGTTACTAGTGAAAGTCCAGACGAACCTATAGTGCGGCCTAGCGTCGCGAGCGGCGATAGGGAAGTCTTGAAAGCGAAACAGGAATAAGGAGTTGTCGGCCTCGATGCGGCTCGTCCTTTATCAGCCCGAGATCGCCCAGAACGCCGGCGCGGCGATTCGCGCCGCCGCCTGTTTCGGGGCTGCGATCGAAATCATCGAGCCCTGCGGCTTTCCGGCGGACGCCCGCGGGCTGAAGCGCGCCGCGCTCGATTACGGCGCCCTCGCCGCCCCGACCCTCCACGCCTCATGGGCCGCCTTCGCGGCGAGCAAGGCCCGCATGGCGGGCCGGCTCATGCTGCTCAGCACAAAGGCGGAGACGTCTCTGTGGGATTTCCGGTTCGAAGCCGAAGACGCCGTGCTGATCGGCCGGGAAAGCGCCGGCGTCCCCGATGACGTCCGCGCCGCGGTTGACGCCGCGATCCGCATCCCCCTCGCGCCGGGCGCGCGTTCGCTGAACGCCGCGACAAGCGGGGCCATTGCGCTCGCCGAGATGCGGCGGCAGTTGGGGTGGCGCGTTCAGGAGCCTGCCGAATGACCGATCCCGCCGACCAAAAGACCGTCGCAGCCGCCTGGTTCCGCGACTTGCAATCACGCCTCATCGCGGCCTTCGAGAAACTCGAAGACGACGCCGGGCCGCTTTACGCCGAATGGGCGCCCGGACGGTTTGAACAGAAACCGTGGAAACGCGGCGATCAATCAAAAGACGAAGGCGGCGGGACAACGGCGCTGATGAAGGGCCGCGTCTTCGAAAAAGTCGGCGTCCACTTCTCGGAAGTTCACGGCGAATTCTCCGAAGAATTCCGCAAGCAGATACCGGGCGCGGAAGACGATCCGCGCTTCTGGGCGTGCGGCGTCTCGTTGATCGCTCATACGCTTAACCCGCACGCGCCGGCCGCGCATATGAACACGCGCATGATCGTCACGACGAAACAATGGTTCGGAGGCGGCGGCGATTTGAATCCCATGCTCGATCGCTATCGCACTGAGTCCCACGAGGACACGCGCGACTTCCACGCCGCGATGAAAGCCGCCTGCGACCCTTACGATCCTGAATGGCATGCGAAATACAAGAAATGGTGCGACGAGTATTTTTACCTGCCGCACCGCAAGGAGCCGCGCGGCGTCGGCGGCATCTTTTATGACCGGCACAATTCCGGCGATTGGGACAAGGACTTCGCCTTCACGCAGGATGTCGGCAAGGCGTTTCTTGACATCTACCCGAAACTCGTCGCGCGGCGGATGAATGCGCCATGGACTGACGAGGAGCGCGAGGAACAATATTTCCGCCGCGGCCGCTACGCGGAATACAACCTTCTCTACGATCGCGGCACGGTCTTCGGGCTTAAAACCGGCGGCAATGTCGAGGCGATCCTTTCTTCGCTCCCCCCGCTGGCGAAGTGGCCGTAGGACTGGCGCTGGCGTATTCTGCATGACAGGATCACCCTCGCATTCATTTGAATAGGGGGTAAAATGATACGTATTCTTGCGATTGCGGCGACCGCGACGCTCCTTGGCGGATGCCTGCCTGATAATGACAATCCATTGATCGTCGTCGATGGCGAAGGATCTGCGAGCGCTGATCCAGACCAGTTTTCAGTTCGTGTCCAAGTCAAAAAATCTGGAGAAAATCCAAGCGCCGCATTGGAAGGGGTTTCGTCGACGCTGAAAGAAATCGACGCAAAACTTTCATCGCTCGAAGGATTGGAGTCAGTGTCGATCGCAACTTACGGCGCTGGAGTATCGCCGGTTTACGATCAGGAATGCGCCGAACGAGCGCGCTATAACGCCACGAATTGTCCAGAAGTCGGCAGCGCGGGAGAAGCTGCGCTGATAATCAAAGGCACGCCAGCGGAGGCCGCGGGCGCAGTCTTGTCTTTTCTGTCAGAACTCGGCGCAACGAGCATTGATTTTGCGGGTTATTCAATCGCCGAGGAAAGTCCGCTCGCCGAAGAGGCAGACGCTGCGGCGATGCGTGATGCGACGTTGAGAGCGCAGCGGCTTGCTCGCGCCGCAGGCATTAAATTGGGGCCAATCGATCGGGTCCAGTACGGTGAGGGGTTTCGTCCTTATGACCGATATGAACGTGATTACTCCAAGTCGCGCGACCTTTTAAGGCAAGAGCAACGTGAAATGGTCACGGCGTACTCACCAGAAGTCGATCTCCAATTGACGCCAGCGCCTATTGAAATGAGGTCAAAAGTCACCGTCGCATTTAGAATCGCAGCGACGCAGGACGCGCACTAACCGCTCAGACGATACCCCGGCGTTGAATCCGAGATCGTTTTTTCCTCGGCGCTCATATCCGCCTCGATATCGCCGAAGAGCGGCGTAGAAAGATAGCGCTCGCCGGTGTCGGGCAGCATGGCGAGAATGGTCGCGCCCTCTTCCGCCGTCTTCGCAATTTCAAGCGCGGTCGCAAAGGTCGCGCCCGAAGAAATGCCGACGAAAATTCCTTCCTTCTGCGCAAGGTCCTTCGCGCATTTCATCGCGTCAGGCCCGGCGACCTTCACCAGCCGGTCGATATATTTTTGGTCGACGGATTCCTGCGAGACCAACGGAATGAAGTCAGGCGTCCAGCCCTGCATCGGATGCGGCGCCCATGCCGGGTGGCTGGCGGCGGGCGACCCGTCGGGGGCGCGCTGTTGTTTCTCGCCGCTCGCGATAAGCGCGGCGACGTCGGGTTCGCTGACGATGATTTTGGTTTTCGGACTTTCCTTGCGCAGCGTCCGCGCGACGCCCGTCAGCGTGCCGCCGGTGCCGTAACCGGTCACCCAGTAATCGAGCCCTTCGGATTTGAAGTCGTCGATAATCTCACGCGCCGTCGTTCGCGCATGAACATCGGGGTTCGCTTCATTTTCAAACTGGCGCGTCATGAACCAGCCGTGCTTTTCCGCAAGTTCCTTCGCTTTTGCGACCATGCCGGTGCCGCGTTCTTTCGCGGGCGTCAGAACGACCTTCGCGCCGAGAAAGCGCATCAGCTTGCGCCGCTCGACGGAAAAACTGTCAGCCATGGTGATGACAAGCGGATAGCCTTTGACCGCGCACACCATGGCGAGGCCGATGCCGGTATTGCCGCTTGTCGCCTCGACGATCGTCTGGCCGGGCTTCAGCGACCCGTCCTTTTCCGCCGCCTCGATGATCCCGAGCGCGAGACGGTCCTTCACTGACCCTAGAGGATTGAACGCCTCGACCTTTACGTAGACCTTTACGCCCTTCGGCCCCAGCTTGTTGATGCGGACGACCGGCGTGCGGCCGATCGTTTCAAGAATGGAATTGAAAACGGTCATCGTGTTTTCCTTCGCTGCAAGCGGCGCCAGTCCTCTCGTCGATACGGCCGCCGCCTATTGATTGGGGTATCCGCCTTGCTGTTGCGGGTATTGCTGTTGGGGGGCGCCTTGCTGCTGGGGATATCCCTGCTGCGCGGGCTGGACCGGCAGGCCGGCCGATTTCCAGGCTTCGATGCCGCCGCGATACCACAAGACATTCGTATACCCCGCATTGATGGCGCGGAGCGCGGCGTTGTACGACATCCAGCACTGGTTCGACAGGCAGTAGAATATCAGGGGCATGTCCTTGCGTCCCTGCGTTCCCTGCTGAAGCATCTGTGAAAACTGCTGCTGAATCTGGTCGTTGAACGATCCGGGCTGCGCCAGCCACGCCGCCGGCATCGCGCCCGGCAGGGCTTCCGGGCCGCCAAGCACGTCGAACAGGAAATACGGCGCCTGCTTGCCCTGAACGAGCGAGACGACGCCCTTCGTCGTGACCACCTGTCCGCCGGGAATGCTCGCAGGCGTCGGCCCGTGCATCGCGCCGGCGTGAAGGTTGCTCGTCGGCGCCACGCCGAAATCCTGACGCTCAACCTGCATCAGTCGATCGAGATCGGCGCCGCCCTGCTGCGGCTGCGTTTGTTGCTGAGGAACCTGCTGCTGCTGCGGATACCACTGCTGGGGAAAGCCCTGTTGCTGCGGATAGCTCTGCTGTTGCTGCTGGGGATAGGTCTGTTGAGGAAATACCTGCTGCTGCTGTTGTTGCTGTTGTTGCTGGGGGTATGTTTGCTGTTGCTGCGGGTATGTCTGCTGAGGATAACCCTGTTGTTGTTGCTGCTGGGGATAGGTCTGCGGTTGCTGGCCCGCCTGCTGTCCGTCGCCGAATGAGTCCTGCGCAAAGGCCGCAGGCAATGAACCGGAGGCGGCGAGCAATGCGGCGGCGAACAATCTCATCTTCATCATCTCTCTCCCATGATGGTCATTACGTCGATCAATCTCGGAACGCTTCAATCATTCGGTTTTCTTGAGTTCGACGCCATCCTGTCCGAACACGGCGTAAGGCTCGAACGATGGGTCGTTCGAGAGAACGAATGTGCCGTCATTGAGCTGGTACGCTTTGTCGTAGGTGTTATCGAGCTGGACCGTGCCGCCATTGTAAGGGTCGTCATATGTTTCGACCCCTTTGACATACTCCCCGAATTCACGGTTCATCCGGTCGTTCGAGCGTTGCTGGTTATCCCAGGTTTCCTGACGGATCGCCGATATTTCCGCATTGCTGCGGCGATTGATTTCGGCGCGTTCGCGCGCGCCGTCGGAATTGATCTTTGCAATCTTGCGATTGAATTCGGCCATGCGCTGCGACCATTCAGGATTTTCGCGCGCCGATTTCCGGATCGTCTCGGCGAGATTGAAATCGAGCTTGCCGCTCTCGGCGCGATAGGCGAAACCCGGCATCGCATAGGCGAAATAGGAATCGAAAAAGCCGCCCATCATGTCCGGCATGCGCGTCGCATTGAACATGACCGCCGTGCCGGCGATCTCGCGCACTTCGCGGCCATTCACCGGATAGGCGATGAGCGCAAGACCCGCTTCAATCCAGAGCCGCTGTTCAGTTCCCTGCATCGGCGGCATGAGCTGCTGCAATTGCCGCTGCGCGTCGGCGTAGTCGGCGGTCTTGTCCTGATAATCGAGAACGCGCGCATTCGGACGGTAGCGCTGGACATAGGCGATGACGAAATCGCGTCCGTTTGTCGGGCGGAAATTCGGGCACTGGTTCTGCTGCGGCGTCGGCGGCAGCGATGAGGCGTTGAAGCCGGTCCAGCTTTCCTGCGGCAGGATCGCCACCTGCCCGACCCCGTCCGGCGCGACGGCTGTCCAGTTGAAGTGCGGCGCGGTCGGGCCGCAACCGGCGAGGTTCTGCGCCCAGTTGACGCCGCCCACGGTGCGCCAGCCGACGGGTGCGAGCACCGATAAGGCCGGCATCGGCTTTTCAAAACCGTTGGAGTCCATGACGTCATAACGCTGCAGATGCGCGACGCCTGCGGGAATCGCGGCGGCCGGACGAGCGGGTGAACCGCCAGCCTGCGCCATGACCGGCTGCGCCATCGGCGATTGAGCGATTGCAGGTTGGCCGGCGTAAGGAGCCGAATCAGCGCCGCGTTCTTCGACCGCGAAGCCAGCACCGCTGGCGGCGGCCAATTCAGCGCCTTCGACGTCCGACGCCGGAGACCCTCCGCCGCATCCGGCCGCCATTACCATCATCGCCGTCAGCAGAAATCTGCGCATACGCCCCCCTTATGCCGGCCGTCGCGGTCTTTTACGCCGACAAGGGCGGAATTGGAACCGGCGCGGCGCCGGCTTTCACTTGCGATCTGCAGATAATAGTAGTCCGACACGCAAGGCCGCCACATGCAAGGGAGCGTTCATGACCCATTCGACGCACGCCTATGTCACCGACGATCGCAACGAAAAAATTCTGATCGACATCAATGGCGAATTGTTCCCGCGCGCTGAAGCGAAGGTGTCTGTTTTCGATTCCGGTTTCGTGCTCGGCGACGGCGTTTGGGAAGGCTTGCGCGTTCATCCGGGGCCCGACGGCAAGGGCGTCATCGCCTTTCTCGACCGTCACCTGACGCGGCTCTGGGACGGCGCCAAGACGCTCGACTTCGATATGGGCCTCAGCAAGGAAACGCTCGCGAAACGCCTTTATGATTGTCTGGACGCCAATGACGCCCATGAAGGCGTTCACATTCGCCTGATGGTTTCGCGCGGCGTCAAATCAACACCGTACCAGGACCCGCGTGCGACAATCACGCCGCCGACGATCGTCATCATTCCGGAATTCAAGCGCGCATTGCCGGAGACGGCGAGGAAAGGAAAGCGCCTCTTCACCGTTCATGTCCGTCGCGGCTACCCCGACGGGCAGGATCAGAAGCTCAATTCGCATTCAAAACTGAA
>JAGRED010000319.1 GCA_020446725.1 Parvularculaceae bacterium
AAATCGGAGATGATAAGTCTGCCGCCCGGCTTCAACAGACGGCCCGCCTCGATGACGGCGGCGGCCGGCTCCGCGAGGAAGTGAAGCACCTGATGAAGGCAGACAATGTCGGCCGATCCGGTCTCGACCGGCAGCGAAAAGAGATCGCCATGGCGCACCTGCGCATGGGCGACGCCGGCGCGCTCCAGATTGTCGCGCGCAACCGCAAGCATTTCGCGGGAAAGGTCGAAACCGATGCCGTTCTCGAAGGAATCGGAAAAGATCGTCAGCATACGGCCGGTTCCGGTGCCGAGGTCGACGAAAAGGTCTACCTTCGTGTCGGCGAGCAGCCCAAGCATGCGCTTTTCGACCAGCGATTCTTCGATTTGCAGGCCGCGGACAGTGTCCCATTCGGGCGCATTCTTTTCGAAATAGGCCGCTGCGACGGAGGCCCGCGCCTGGCGGCTTTGCTCAAAACGATCGCCGTCGCGCGCGATGATGCGATCGCCCGCCGCGTTAAGCGCCTTGACCGCGCCGAGCACCGCATCGGTCGCTTCCGGCGCGGCGGCGGCGACGCGATAGAACATCCAAGACCCTTCGCGGAACTTGTCGACAAGCCCGGCGTCCGTGAGGATTTTGAGGTGCCGGCTCACCCGCGGCTGGCTTTGCCCGAGGATCTGGGTGATCTCGCTCACGGTGAGTTCGCCCCTCATCAGGAGCGCCATGATCCTGAGGCGCGTTTCCTCGCCGATCGCCCTTAAGACGTTCAAAATGCTGTCGAGATTCATGCTCAGGGCCGTCGATTCGCTTTCTAGATATAAACATATCCTTATATCACGAGCAAGTTACGGGCCGAAGCGGCGTCAGAGCCACTGTTTACGGGGGCCTGATGGACATGGCGCCCCAATCCGGCCAATCTTTTCGGCGGTGATGAGGTATGGAGCGTCCGGGGCCCGCGGCTGGCGGGTGGACGTGTGGGGATTGTTATGGCCGAAGCCTTCCGGAAGCTGACCGCCCTGACGGCTGCGTTCGCCCTGTCGATCGCCGCCGCCGCCGCGCAAGGCGTTGTCGGCGATCAGGGAGAGGCCGACGCGTCAGTCGCCCAATCCGAGATCGACAGCGCCGTTTCGGCCGGTTCAACCACCGAGGTCGCCGATCCCTGGGAAGGGTTTAACCGCAAGATGTTTTCCGCCCACCTCTTCCTCGACCGGAACCTTCTCGTTCCGGCGGCGAAGGGCTATCGCGCGGTGACGCCGAAAAAAGGCCGGCGCGGCATTCGCCGGTTCCTCGCCAACATTCGAGCGCCGGGGGTTTTCGTCAATGACATCCTGCAAGGCGAATTCGGCCGCGCGGGCGAAACGCTCTCAAGGTTCGTCGTCAACACGACGATCGGCGCCGGCGGCTTCGCCGATCCTGCCGCACAGATCGGCATCGCATCCCATAGCGAGGATTTCGGCCAGACGCTCGCCGTATGGGGCGTTGATTCAGGCCCCTTCCTTTTCCTGCCGCTGGTCGGCCCGACAACCTCGCGCGACAGCTTCGGTCAGATCGTGCAGATCGGCATGGACCCGCTGTTTTACGTTCGCACGCCGCCTGCCGACATCGCGCGCTATACGCGCGCCGGCGTCGGCGGCGTATCGGCGCGTGAACAGTTCCTCGATCCGCTCGCCGAAATCGAAGCGAAGTCGCTCGACTATTACGCCTCGTTCCGCAGCTTCTATCTGCAGGCGCGCAAGCGTGAAATCGCCAACGGCGTCGTCGATTACAGCGACCTTCCCGATATCGGCGAGTTCGAGGAATTCGACGAGCTCGAATAACTGAAGAGAATGGACATGCGCATGACTTTTATCGCCGGACTGCAACGCCTCGCGGCTGCGTCAGCCGCGATTTTCTTCACCGCCTCGACGCCGGCGAGCGCCGATGAGGCCGCTGAAACCTTCATCGCCGGCATCCTCGACGAAGCGAACGCCGTTTTCAGCGCGCCCGATGTCGAGGCGCGCAACGCCGGCATCGAGGCGCTTGTCGACAAATATGTCGACATGAAGCGCGTCGCCCGCTTCACGCTCGGCCAATATGCGCGCATCGCCAGCGACGAGCAGATGGAAGCCTATCTGCCGCTGTTTCGGAAATACGCCACCAGCGTCTACCAGTCGACGCTCGACCCCTATACCGGCGAAGCGCTTGAGGTGACGGGCAGTGTCGATCGCAATGAGCGGGACTTCATCGTCAATTCGAAAGTCGTCGGCGCAAAACCCGGCAGCCAATACGCCGATCTCGTCGTTCACTGGCGTGTCTACAGATCGCCTGACGGCGCGCAGTCGGTCGTCGACGCCGGCGCATCCGGGGTCTGGCTCGCCATCGAGCAGCAATCGACTTTCAAATCCGTCATCGCAAATAATGGCGGCGGTTCGGTCGGCATCGACGCGCTGATCGCCGACCTGAAAGCCAAAGTCGGCGAATAGGCGCAAGGGATATTCAAAATGAAAAAGCCGCCCCGAAGGGCGGCTTTCTTTTTTCGGATTCGGCGACGTCGCGCGATTACGACGAATAGAATTCGACGACGAGATTGGGTTCCATGCGCGCCGCATAGGGAACTTCGGCGAGTTCCGGCACGCGCAGATAGGTGGCCGTCATTTTCTTCGGGTCGACTTCGACATAGTCAGGGATGTCGCGTTCCGCGCTCTGCAGCGCTTCAAGAACGAGCGCCATATTCTTCGACTTGTCCTGGATTTCGACGATGTCGCCCGGCTTGCAGCGGAAGGACGGAATATTGGTCCGACGTCCGTTCACTTTGACGTGGCCGTGATTGATGAACTGGCGTGCGGCAAAAACCGTCGGGACGAATTTCGCGCGATAAACGACCGCATCAAGGCGGCTTTCAAGAAGGCCGATCAGATTCTCGGCCGTGTTGCCGCGAATACGGATCGCTTCCATGTAGATTTTCTCGAACTGGCGCTCGGTGATATTCCCGTAATAGCCCTTGAGCTTCTGCTTGGCGCGAAGCTGAAGGCCGTAGTCGGAAATTTTCGCTTTGCGCTGGGCGCCGTGCATGCCGGGGCCGGTTTCCCGGCGGTTGTGGGGCGACTTCGGACGGCCCCAGATATTTTCCCCGACGCGGCGGTCGATCTTGTATTTCGCTCTAAGACGTTTGGTCACGTATCCTCGCTGTCGGCGCGCTCCGGCCGCGGGGCTCATCCCCAGCGGCGATTTCAACGGCGGCTGGCGCGCCTCCCGTCA
>JAGRED010000320.1 GCA_020446725.1 Parvularculaceae bacterium
GGTATTTGAGACGGACGTCTTCCGGATAATCAGGCTCGCCGAAAACGGGGAGCGGCAACTCCTCCGCCGAGGAGAGGACTTCCACCTCGGCGATCCGCACTTCAATGCCGCCCGTCGGAAGATTTTCATTCACTGTCTCGGGCGTCCGCGCGACGACCTTGCCGTCGATGCGAATGACGCTCTCGGCGCGCAACCGTTCGATCGCGGCGAAAGACGGCGATTCCGGTTCGACGACCAGCTGCGTCACGCCGTAATGATCGCGCAGATCCACGAACAGGAGCCCGCCATGGTCGCGCTTTCGGTGCACCCAGCCGGAAAGGCGGACGGACTGGCCGACCGCCTCGGGGCGCAAGGCGCCGCAGGTGTGGGACCGATAGGCGTGCATGGAAAAACCTCGTGAAATTAACCGGCGCCGGAGTGGCGCCCCCCACCCCGTCTTGTCAACCGTCTTGTCGGGACGCGGCGGGCTTGTCGGGCTGGCGGGTGACGCCGGGCGCAGGCGCTGTTAGAAGCCCCGCCCAATGAAGATCATCTCGACCACCGACGAACTCGCCGCCTTTTCGGCCGCGCTGAAAGAACGACCCTATTTCGCGGTCGATACCGAATTCATGCGCGAAAAGACCTACTGGCCGATCCTGTGCCTCATCCAGGCGGCGGCGGACGGGGTCGAGGCGATCATCGATCCGATGGCGCCCGGCATCGATCTCAGCCCGTTCCTCGAAACCTTGAGCGACACGTCGACGCTGAAGGTATTCCACGCGGCGCGGCAGGATATCGAAATCTTCTTCCAGCTGACGGGCGCCGCCCCGACGCCGCTTTTCGACACGCAGATCGCCGCCATGGCCTGCGGATTCGGCGAACAGATCGGCTATGAACCGATGGTCCGATCGCTCGTCGGCGCCTCGATCGACAAGGCGCATCGATTCACGGACTGGGCGCGGCGGCCCCTTTCCGACTCCCAGCTTTCCTATGCGCTTTCGGATGTGACGCATCTGCGCGACGCCTATCCCCTCTTGCGTGACCGGCTCGACAAGGACGGGCGTTACGCCTGGGTCGAAGAGGAAATGGCGGCGCTTCAGGATGCGGGGCTTTATCGCGTCGCGCCCGAAGACGCCTGGGCGCGTCTTAAATTGCGCGGCGTGCGCAGCGGCGACCTCGGACCGATCATCAAGCTCGCCGAGTGGCGCGAACGCGAGGCGCAGGAAAAGAACCTGCCGCGCGGACGCATTCTGAAAGACGAAGCGATATTCGAACTTGCGCGCCTCAAACCCGCGAGCCCGTCCGACCTCGCCGGCGCGCGCGCCATCCCGAACGGCTTTGAACGCTCCCGCGCCGCCGCCGGCATTCTCGACGCGGTCGCGGCGGGCCGCGCCATTCCGCGCGATGCGCTGCCGGCGCTCGACCGGCCGGTGCGCAAGGCGCCGCCGCCGCCCGATGTCGTTGAACTGCTGAAAGTCCTTCTGAAACGCCAATCCGAGGCGTTCGGCGTCGCACCGCGCCTCGTCGCGTCGACGTCGGACCTTGAATCAATTGCGCTTGGCGAAACGTCGTCGCCCGCGCTCCATGGCTGGCGGCGTGAGGTTTTCGGCGCGTTGGCCGAGAAGATGCTGCGGGGCGAAGTCGCCTTGCGCCTCAACAAGGGCGCGATCGACCTGATCGATTCAAGCGCTCAGGATTGAAAATCAATCGACGGTTTCAGCCCGGTTGATGCAGCGAATGCGTCAAGACGCTTGCGCGCGGTCTCATCGATAAGCGCGCGCAACGCTTCGGGCGCCCTGAATTGAAGTTCGTCATTCTTCACGCTGAACGAGCACTGACGCATGGCGTGCGGCGCTTTCGGCGCGATCGCTGCGCCGAAACGCAGCCCAAGCCCGATCTGGGTCGCGCGTTTTTTCTCGTCTTCAGACATGAGGTTGATGACGGCGGAACCGCCAGCAGGCGTTTTCGCGCCGGCATGCCGGCAGAAAAGCGACAAGGCGATCGCCGCGCGTTCCGGATGCGTGACGCCGTAGAAAGGCGCGCGAAGCGCCGTATCGAACGCCTGATCGGCGCGCATGTCAGGATGAAAAAAGGCGCCGATATCGCCGAGCAGGCATGTCGCATTTCGAATGCGTTTTTGCGCCGGCGTTTCATTCGCGAAGGCGCCGTCCAGCAGGTCGCGATAGGACCCGCCCATCCCCTCTTCCGGCGACATGCGAGACGCAAAGAACGTCGCGCCGGCGATCAGGGGGTCGAACCGCCGAAGCTCAGGCGTAAGGCGGCGATAGAGCAACCCTTCCCGCAAGCCGCCGGCGGAAATCGACACGGTCTGGATCTTGAGGTCCGAAATAAGCATGCGCAGCACAACCGCCGCATAGGGAATCGCATCCGCACGCTTTGAAGAAATTCCGGGCGTCGCTTCCAGGGAAGAGCGGCTTTGTTTCGATATCAACTCGCAGGTGTCGATGACGTCCTTGCCGTTCATCTCATAATGATGAAGCACCGGCAGCGGATGATTGCGCAGCTGCATGTGAACGCGCGCAATCGCGCGCCAGGCGCCGCCGACGGCGAACAGGGTCGCGTTTTTCTCTGACTTCAGCCAGTCAACGTCGTTAAAAGCGGCTTCAACGATCTTCGCTGCGGCTTTGTAATCTCCATTGGTCGCTCGCATCAGCCTTAAAGGGCCGATCGAAAGACTTACCGCATCGCGCGGCTCCCCCTCCCGCATCGAAACAAGTTCAAGACTGCCGCCGCCCATATCGCCTACAAGTCCGCTTGCGCCAGGCTCAAAGGAGGCGACGCCAAACGCTGAAAGATTGGCTTCCTCGCCGCCGGGAATAATATCGACCGGCAGGCCGAGCGCGCGCACGGCGGCGACAAACGCCTCGCCGTCTTTCGCCTCCCTCACGGCGGCCGTCGCCACAATGTCCGTCGGCGGATCGCCATATTCGGTGAGCAGGCAGCGAAACCGCGTCAGGATCGAAAGCGCGCTTTCAACGGCTTTCGGATTCAATGAGCCGTCTTCGCCGATTTCGCGGCCGAGACCGCAAAGCGCCTTCTCGTTGCAAATCTGGAACGGCGCGCGTTGCGGCCCGTCATAAATGACAAGTCGAACCGAGTTTGATCCGATATCGATGACCGCCTGACGCGTTCGCTCAAGCGCCCGGCTTGAAATGTCGTCAGATTCTTCCGCCGCCATCGCCGCTTTCAGTTCGCTTGGTGACGTTGCAATCGTCGCGGCTTCGCAATCATGCCGGCGCCAGTCCTATTTTTTCGGTTTCAGCTGCCGCGGGGCGTTGTATTTGAACGCGCCGCCGCGCCCTGAAAGACTTGGATTTGTCATCATATAGGCGTGCACATTGAAAGGCGGCCCATCGTCGCGCTGCGGGGCGCGGATATAGGACCCGTCCCCTTCAAGACGCCAACTCTGCGCCTCATCGTTGAGATTCGCCACCATGATCTGGTCGAGAACCTGGCTATGGACGGTGGGATTTTCGACCGGACACAACATCTCGACCCGGCGATTGAGATTGCGCGGCATCATATCCGCCGACGAAATGTACACTTTCGCCTCGGGATTCGGGAGCGGCTTGCCGCCGCCGAAGCAATATACGCGCGCGTGTTCGAGGAAACGGCCGATGATGCTCTTGACGCGAATATTTTCTGAGAGGCCTTTCACCCCAGGGCGGAGGCAGCAGACGCCGCGCACGACCAGATCAATCTGCACGCCGGCCGCACTCGCCTCATAGAGCTTGTCGATCATCGGCCCATCTACCAGCGCATTCATCTTCGCCCAGATGGAGCCCGGCCGGCCCGCTTTCGCATGCGCGATCTCTTCGTCGATGAGGCTGTTGAGTTTCGACCGAAGCGTCAGCGGCGCGACAGCGACTTTCTCGAAATTTTCAGGCCGCGCATAACCGGTGACGAAGTTGAACACCTTGGCGACATCGCGTCCAATCGCCGGATCGCAGGTGAACAGCGAAAGGTCCGTGTAAATCCGCGCCGTGATGGAGTGATAGTTGCCTGTGGCGACATGAACATATGTTCGAAGCGCATCGCCTTCCTGCCGCGCAACAAGCGAAAGCTTCGCGTGCGTCTTATATTCAACGAAGCCGTAAACGACATTGACGCCGGCGCGTTCAAGCGCGCGGGCCCAGTTGATGTTCGCCTCCTCGTCAAAACGCGCCTTGAGCTCGACAAGGGCCGTCACGTTTTTCCCGGCCTCCGCCGCCTCGATCAACGCGTTCACGATCGGCGAGTTTTTCGACGTGCGGTAAAGCGTCTGCTTGATCGCGATGACGTTCGGGTCCGCCGCCGCCTGTTTCAAGAACTGCACCACGACGTCGAAGGACTCATAGGGATGATGGACGATGAAATCCTTGGCGCGGATCGCGGAAAAGCAGTTGCCGCCATGCTCCCGGATGCGCTCGGGAAAGCGCGGATCAAACGGCGGGAAGAGAAGATCGGAACGCTCGGCCGGAATAAGCTCCGATGCCTGGGCGAGGCCGAGAATGCCGTCGACGATGACGACGTCCTGCGCCGCGACGCGCATCCGGTCCATCATCAGATCGCGCATGTGATCGGGTGTCGAAGCGTCGACCTTGAGGCGGATGACGTCGCCGCGCCGACGCCGTTTCAGCATGGTTTCGAAAACGCGAACGAGATCTTCCGCCTCTTCCTCAACCTCGACGTCGCTGTCACGGACGATCCGGAACGCGCCGTGCGCTTCAAGCGTCATCGTCGGAAAGAGGTGATTGATGAAGCGGATGATGATCCGTTCAAGGGCGATGAACCGAACCGCGCTGCGCTTTTCATCGCCAGAGAGGTCGGCGGGAAGACGGATGAACCGCGCGATCTTGTTCGGCAATGGCAGCAAGGTCGTCAGCGTCGAACCGTCCTTGCGCCGCAGGTCCATGCACAGGACGAAACCGAGATTGGGAATGAAAGGGAACGGATGCGCCGGGTCGAGCGCGATCGGCGTCAGGACCGGGAAAATATTCGCCAGAAATTCGTTCTCGAGCCAGGCCGATTCGGCCTCGGAGAGTTCGTCATTGGCGGCGATTTCAACGCCCGCCTGACGCAGCAAGGGCATCAGCATGCGCCAGCACGCCTGCTGTTTCGCCATAAGCTCTGACGCCTGCTGATTGATCTGCGTCAGCTGCTCCTGCGCGCTCAGGCCTTCCTGGCTGAGCGCCTTGACGCCCTCGCGCACCTGACCGCGCAGGCCGGCGACGCGAACCATGAAGAATTCATCGAGATTGTTCGCCGATATCGACAAGAACCGCAGCCGTTCGAGAAGCGGATGCGATTCGTTGAACGCTTCTTCAAGGACGCGAAGATTGAAGGCCAGCCAGGAGAGCTCGCGATTGATGAATCGCCCGGGCGCAGCGGCAATGCTTTCCTTGATCATCAGGCCGTCATCGGCGGCGGGCATGGCGTGGTTCCCAATAAGATTGTCGCCGCCAGTTTATGCGCGCGAAGGCTCTTCCGAAAGGTTAGCGACGACTTCCCGCGCCAGTTTAAGGCCTGCCGGCCCGCCTTTTTCGATCGACGCCGCATCCAGTGCGCCCACAAAGGCCTGCGCCGCCGCAAATGTTTTCTCAAGCCGCTTCACCGCGTAGTCGGCGACCGTCGGCGCCGTCTTTAGCTGGCGGTCGCGAAGAAGCTTGAGGATCACCGCGCGCA
>JAGRED010000033.1 GCA_020446725.1 Parvularculaceae bacterium
ATCCGGCGGCGATCCACATGAACGGCGTCGAGGCGCCGGTGTCGCTGAGGAAATCTATACCGAAAATATAGACGGCGATTTTCAGCACCGAAAAGACGCCGGCCTTGACGACCGCGACCGCGTGCAGAAACGCTGAGACTGGCGTCGGCGCCACCATCGCATTGGGGAGCCACGGGTGAACCGGCATCAGCGCCGCCTTGGCGACGCCGAAAGCGAAAAGCCCCATGAGGATCGCCGGCAAGGGGCCGGCGTCCGCCAATGGCGCTGAGAGCACGCCGCCTGGCGTGAAATCCGTCGTTCCCGCGATTGAATAGACCCAGACGATCGCCGGCAGCAGAAGACCGATCGACGTTCCCATCAGCACGCCGAGATAGACGCGCCCGCCATGTTTGGCCGCCTCGTCGCCCTTATGCGTGACGAGCGGAAAGGTCGACAGCGTCAGCACTTCATAGAAGATGAAGAGCGTGAAGAGGTTGGCGGCGTAGGCGACGCCCATCGCCGATGCGATGGCGATCGCGAAGCACATGTAAAAGCGCGTCTGGTGCTTTTCATGATGGCCGCGCATGTAGCCGATCGAATAGAGCGAATTGACGAACCAGAGGACGCTCGCAAGGACGGCGAACATCGCGCCGAGCGGCTCGGCCTGAAAGGCGATCGGCAATCCGCCGACGACCGTGTAAAGCAGATAGCCGGGACGCGCGCCCTCGCCGACCGCAGCGAAGACGACGAGCGTCAACGCGATCAGAACGGCGCCGGTGACGAGCGTCGCCGCCTCGCGAAGGTTCGGCGACCGGCCCGCCGCCCAGATGGCGACAAAGCCGATCAGGGGAACGAGCATCGAGAGCGCGATTGCATTTCCGGGGCTGACGCTCATCGGCCGGCCCCCATCAGCGCATGGGCGGCGCGTTCGGCGAGGTCGACCGTCAATTCGGTGTTGAGGCCGAAATAGATGTTCGCCGCGACGAGGATCATCATCGGGATGAGCATCGAGAGCGGCGCTTCCTTGATCGGCGGCGCATTTTCGGGCGCCGGTTTCAGGACCATCAATTCGATGACGCGCCCGATATAGATGACGGCGAGGAACGACGAGGCGACGATCAGGAAGCCGGCCCAGGGACGGCCTGAATCAAAAGCGGCCGACAAAAGCTGCCATTTCGAAATGAAGCCGACGGTCAAGGGCACGCCGATGAGCGACAGGCCCGCGATGATGAACGCGGCCGCCGTCAGCGGCATGCGCTTGGCGAGCCCGGCATAGCCGCTGCAGGCGTGTGAGCCGACGCGCAGCATGACCGCGGCGGCCGCCATGAAGAGCGCGCCTTTCATCAGGCCGTGATTGAAAAGATGAACGAGGCTCGCCGCGAGCCCTTGCTCCGTGCCGAAGGAGACGCCGAACAGCATGTAGCCGATCTGGCCGACTGACGAATAAGCGAGCATGCGCTTCACGTCGGACTGGAAGATCGCAACGATCGAAGCGAAGAACATGCCGGCGATCGCGAGCGGCGCGATCAGCCAGGCGAACGCCGCAGACGCGAAATCGAAATCGGCGCCGATCACCGTGTAGATGAAACGGATGATCACATAGACAGCGACTTTCGTCGACGTCGCCGCGATGAAGGCGGAAACGGCCGACGGCGCATAGGCGTAGGCGTTCGGCATCCAAAGATGCATCGGGAACATCGCGGCCTTCAGCCCCATGCCGACGATAATGAACGCGAACCCCGCCTCGACCATGCGATTGTTGTCGCCGGCGAGCTGGAATTTCACATCAGCCATGTTGAGCGTGCCGGTCGCCTGGTAAAGAAGGCCGAGGCCGATGACGAAGAACGTCGCGCCGATCGTTCCCATGACAAGATAGTTGAACGCGGCCGTCAGCGCGCGGCGGTCCTTGTTCGCGCCCATCGCGACAAGCGCATAGGTCGAGAGCGACGAAATTTCGAGGAAGACGAAGACGTTGAACGCATCGCCCGTGATCGTGACGCCCAAGAGCCCGACCATGCAAATGAGAAGCGCGGCGTAAAAGAGATTGATCTGGCGCGGATCAATCTCGGAGCGAATGCTCTCATAGGAAAACGGGAAGACGAGCGCGCCGATACCCGAAACGAGAGTCAGGACGAGCGCGTTCGCAAGATCAATCCGGTATTCGATGCCGATCGGCGGCGCCCAGTCGCCGAGATGATAGGAGATCGGCCCGACTGTCGCGACGGAATAGAAGATCGCGACGCAGGCGGCGAACACCGTCCAGGCGATGAGCGTGGTCCAGATATAGGGAATGCGGCCGCCCATTTTCTCCGCCGGCATCAGCACGGCGAGCGGCGCAGCGACAAGCGGAACAATGATCGGGATGACGGGAAGCTGCGCGAGAAGGCTCATGCGGCGGCCCCCTTCGCATGCGTCTCGCCGAATTCGGCCACGTTATCGATCGCCTCAAGCTCGTCTTCCTCGATCGTTCCGTACGCTTCGCGAATGCGCACGACGAGCGCAAGGCCGACCGCCGTCGTTGCTATGCCGACGACGATGGCGGTGAGAATGAGAACGTGCGGCAGCGGATTTGAATAGACGACTTCGGCGGCCTTGTGCGCCGCGTCGGCGACCGCCGACGCATGATCCTCGATCTTCAGCGGCGGCGCGGCGAGCAGATCGTTGACGCCGTCGGACGGCGCGGCGTGAACGGCCTGCGTGTCCGGCGCCCCATGCGCTTCCCCGGTGAGCGTTGAAAGGTCGTTGCCGGCGAGTTCAAAATCGCCTTGCAGCGTTTCGTCGGCGTGAAGGGCGCCCGCGCCGAGCGGGTCCTTGCCGGGCAACGCGTCGGCGCCGTGCGCGGCGCCCTCGCCATGTCCGGCGTCATGCCCTGCGCCATGCGCCCAGCGTTCCATGTCGCCCGCGACATAGATCGGCGCCGTGCCGCCCGTGATCTTGCCGATCGAGATGTAGTAGATGAAAACCGACGTCTGGAAGACGTTGAGGCCGATCAGCTTCTTGATGAGATTGCCGCGCGCGATGACGATGTAGAGACCCATCATCATCAGCACGATGAAGATCCAGTAGTTATATCGCTCGGCGAGGAAGGCGACGAGGTCCATAAATCTACCAGTCCTCGTCGCGGATTTCGGGCTCGCGGCCGGCGAAATGATAGAAGATCATCATCATCGTCGAGGCGACGGCCATGCCGACGCCGAATTCGACAAGCAGGATGCCCCAGTGCTGGCCGGCATGATGCGTTGAGGCCGGGTCGATCGCATCATAGCCGAGGAGATTGCCGCCAAGCAGCATCGTGGCGACGCCCGTGCCGGCGTAAAACAGGAAACCGATAACCATCAGCCATTTCAATACGCCGATCGGCATCACGCGCTTTGTCTCGTCGAGCCCCATAATGAGCGCATGCAGAATGAAGCCGACCGCGAAAATGACGCCCGCCTGAAAGCCGCCGCCGGGCCCGTAATCGCCGTGAAACTGCACGTAAAGCGCAAACAGCAGGATCGGCGCGAACATGATCTTGATGACGACGCGAAGAATGAGATGTTCGATGCTCATGACTTGGCGTCCTCATCCTCGACATCGCTGACCTCGCGGCCGCCGCGCGCGCTGCCTGCGCCGAGCAGCAGGATGACGCCGAGCCCCGCGGTGAAAATCACCATCGTTTCGCCGAGCGTGTCGAAGCCGCGATAACTGGCGAGAACAGCGGTGACGATGTTCGGCACGGCGATCTCTTTCGCGGTCCGCTCGACATAGACCTCGCCCATATAGCTGTTGGCGGGCGAGGCGGCGTCGCCGAAAGCCGGCATGTCGAGCGTCGCATAGATGAGCGCGGCGCCGACAAGAACGGCGACCAGCATCGCGACGGGCGAACGGCCGGCGATAATCGGCTTTTCGCGGCGCGTCGTCAGCAGCATGGCGCCGAGCATCAGGACCGTCGAAACGCCGGCCCCGACGGCTGCTTCAGTGAAAGCGACATCGACCGCGTCGAGAGAAACGAAGAAAGCCGCCGACAGGAGACTGTATATCCCCGACAGCATGACGATCGCGAAAAGCTGGCGCGAGCGCACCATCACATAGGCGACGAGCACCAGCATCGTCAGTAAAGACAAATCGATCAGCAGGCCGGCATTGGCGATTTCGGCGCCGGTCATGGCTCATCTCCCTCGCGTTTCAGATCGGCGCCGAGCATCGGCCGCAGGCCGACAACCCATGCCGCGTGCGCGATCGCATGCGTAGAAACCGGGCTGGTCATAAACAGGAAGAAACCGATGAAGACGAGTTTTGCGACAACGAGCCAGCTCGGCGCCTGGAGGATCATGCCGAGGAGTATAAGCTCCGCGCCCGCCGTGTCGGTGATGCCGGCGGCGTGAAGGCGCGTGTAGAAATCCGGAAACCTGACAATGCCGATCGCGCCGACTACGACGCCGGCGCCGCCCAGAATGAACAGGAGCCACGAGGCGATGTCGCGGATGAGGTCGAGCGTGATCATTCGACGTCGCGCTCCTCAAATTTCGGCGCGTCGGCGCTCGGCCCTTCGAGCGAAATCGACAGCGTGCGGTAGCGGAAGAATTTCAGGATCGCGATCGTCGATGCGAAATTGAGCAGCGCGTAAAGCACCGAAATGTCGAGAAAATCCGGGCGTCCCGTCAGATAGCCCATAAGCCCGATAAGAATGACCGTTTTGGTGCCGAACGAATTGCCGGCGAGCACGCGATCGTAAAGCGTCGGGCCGGCGAAGGCGCGCACGAGCGCAAGCAGCATTGCGACGAGAATCGCGGCGGTGGCGACCGCAAACATCATGCGTCGCCCCCATTCTCTAGCGCCGCGACGCGCCGACCCATATCCATGATCGCCGGCTCGTCAGCCAGCGCTTCCGTCAGCGCATGCACGACCATATAGCCCGGTTCCAGATCAACCGTCACCGTGCCCGGCGTCAGCGTGATCGAATTGGCGAATGTGGCGAGCCCGGCGTTCGTCTTCGTCGGCGAGACGACCTGCAAGAGCTTCGGCGAGAGTTTGGGTTCGATCGCAATCGCCTGCCGGGCGACGATGAAATTCGCTTTGCCGATCTCGACGAAGAGCCACCACCAATAGATGAAGACGCCGGGCATCAAACCGGTCGGCACGCCTTCGAAATCGAGAACGCCCGCACGATGCGCGAGAAAGACGCACAGGATGACCGAGGCGGCGCCGAAGCCGAGCAGGAGCGGCTTGTCGAAATAGCCTGACAGAAGCAGCCAGAGGCCCGCCAGCGCTACGGCCAGGACAATCGTCCGCACCATTCGATCAGCCCGCTCCCTTTCGGCGCCGAAAGCGCCGTCAAACCCCGATGAACGCCGTTCGCTTTGCCGCGCCCCAGATACGCTTGTCGAATACGCCGACTGGGCAAAGGAAGAAATATGACAAGACGCGCTTTGCGCGCGTTCGGGGGAGATTTCCGGAATTTTTGGGAAAATCAAGTCCTTGACGGCGCAAGTCGGCGTGCCGCCGCACGCTTTTTCAACCGCGAGCGTCGCCTGTTACGCGTGAACCGATCGACCGAACAACATGCCGCACGCCGCTTCCGCCGGCGCGCCTCACATGTCGCCGGGTTTCTTTGTCAGCGCTTCAAGGCAGGAGCAACCGCCAAGCGAAAGGACGCCGCGCGCATCGAGATATTCCTCGATCGCCTCGACGATAAGTTCCTGCGCGGGCTGGGCGAGTTCCGCCGCGCCGAGCGAAAGGCGCATGAATTCGCGCGCCGTCAATTGCACCGTGACGCCGGCTTTGACCTCGGTCGCCGCGGCGACGGGCGGCACGCTCGCGC
>JAGRED010000034.1 GCA_020446725.1 Parvularculaceae bacterium
AAGCGTCTTTATTGTTAATGTTGCCGATGTTTGAGGCGGAGCTTACTGTGTCGATCGAATTCTTGAGACGGATGTGCGCCACCTGAATCTTATTTAAGATATCAGACGAAGCCTTAGACACGTCGTCACGCAAAGAGTCTTCAACCGTAGAGACAAGCACTTCAATGGCTTTTTCTGGAATGTTTGGAGCCGCCAGTGATGGCGGGGAATTCTTATATTTCTCGTGGTTGGAATAAATCTGTTTACACACTGAGTATGAATCCAAACAGTAGTCGACTAATTCGCTCAAAGCGAGAGGTAAGCTTGCGCGATTTGCACGATCTCGCCGTTTAATCGTGTCTAACCACTGTCGCTCTTGAAATTGGATTTGCCGCCTCAAAAAGAATACGGTTGTTCCAGCGCCAACTAATGCCAACAGGCCGGCAACCAGAGTTTGCTCTTGGTGCATCCATTCAAGGATTAGCGAGAGCCAATTTGGAAGCCATTCAGGCTGCATCGATCAAAACCTATAACTCCCCGTTCGCCTTCTTCACAACCTCTTCCTCCAAATAAAGCGCTGAGCCCATTTCGCGGTATTTCTCGCTCATTTCGGCCATGCCTTCGCGGGAGAGGCGCTCAAGGTCTTTCTTTTCATTGTCGCTCATGCCGGCGGCGTAGTCCCTCACTTCCGCGGTGATTTTCATCGAGCAGAATTTGGGCCCGCACATCGAGCAGAAATGCGCGACCTTGTGCGCCTCCTTCGGCAATGTCTGGTCGTGGAAGTCGCGCGCGGTTTCGGGATCGAGCGAGAGGTTGAACTGGTCCTCCCAGCGGAATTCAAACCGCGCGCGAGAGAGCGCGTCATCGCGCACTTGCGCCGCCGGATGGCCCTTGGCGAGGTCCGCGGCATGCGCGGCGAGTTTGTAGGTGATGACGCCGACCTTGACGTCGTCGCGGTCGGGGAGCCCCAGATGCTCCTTCGGCGTCACATAGCAAAGCATCGCCGTGCCGAACCAGCCGATCATCGCCGCGCCGATGCCAGACGTGATGTGATCGTAGCCGGGCGCGATGTCGGTCGTTAAGGGGCCAAGCGTATAGAACGGCGCCTCGCCGCATTCTTTCAATTGCTTCGTCATGTTCACTTTGATCTTGTGCATCGGGACATGGCCCGGCCCTTCGATCATCACCTGAACGCCGTGCTTCCACGCGACCTTCGTCAGCTCGCCGAGCGTTTCAAGCTCGGCGAATTGCGCACGGTCATTCGCGTCGGCGATCGAGCCCGGGCGCAAACCGTCGCCCAGCGAGAACGAGACGTCATAGCGCCTCATCAGTTCGCAGATCTCTTCGAAATGCGTGTAGAGGAAGCTTTCGCGGTGATGCGCGAGGCACCATTTCGCCATGATCGAGCCGCCTCGGCTGACGATGCCGGTGACGCGGTCAGCGGTGAGGTGGATGTAAGGAAGGCGCACGCCCGCATGGACGGTGAAATAATCAACGCCCTGTTCGCACTGCTCGATCAGCGTGTCGCGATAGACCTCCCATGAAAGGTCTTCGGCGATGCCGCCGACTTTTTCGAGCGCCTGATAGATCGGCACCGTGCCGATCGGGACGGGGGAATTCCTGATGATCCATTCGCGCGTGTTGTGAATATTGCGGCCCGTCGACAGGTCCATGACGGTGTCGGCGCCCCAGCGGATCGCCCACACCATTTTGTCGACTTCTTCCTCAACGGAAGAAGCGACGGCGCTATTGCCGATATTGGCGTTAATCTTCACGAGGAAATTGCGGCCGATGATCATCGGCTCGAGTTCCGCGTGGTTGATATTGGCGGGGATGATCGCGCGGCCTTTGGCGATTTCCTCGCGCACGAAATCGGGCGTGATGAAAGCGGGGATTTCCGCGCCGAAGCTTTCGCCGAGCGCGACCGTTTTCTCCGCGCCCTCAAGCATTTTCTTGCGCCCGAGATTTTCGCGGATCGCGACATATTCCATCTCTTTGGTGACGATCCCGGCGCGCGCGAATTCAAGCTGCGTGACGGGCTTGCCCGCCGCGCCGCGCATCGGCCGATGCCGCAGCGGGAAGGCGCGCGCGAGATGCTTGCCCGCCGCGCCGCCATTGTCCTCCGGTTTCACGTCGCGGCCTTCATAGTCCTCAACGCCGCTACGTTCCTTCACCCAGTCCGTGCGCAGGCGCGCCAATCCCTTTTCAACATCGATTGAAATCGCGGGGTCGGTATAGGGGCCGGTCGGATCGTAAACCGGAATGGCGGACTCATTCGCCGTCGGATGAAGATCGATCTCGCGCACGGGCACGCGAATGTCAGGGTGCAGATCGCCTGCGACATAGACCTTGCGCGAGGAGGGGAGCGGCCCCGTCGTCACTTCCGGCGTTTTGAATTCGGATTGCGGCGTGTGCTTGTTCATCGCTCTCGCTCCTTGGCGGCGCATGAGGGAACCAGGATCACGAGAAAGGTTCCGTCCCTACGCCGGTTTTAACCGATCAGGTTCAAAGGGTGCTCGCACGATCAGCGCGATCTCAGCGGGTTCGGCCCCGCGCCCCTCGGAATGCTGGGAATATAGAGAGGGAGCAAACGCCCCGCAACCGCAGCCAGCGTCTAAAACCGCTCGACCGCGAAGGCGGTGAAGCTCATCGCCGCGAGCGAAAGGTTGCATACGAGCATGGTGATGTAGACCTTGCCGCCGCCGAACCCCGCGAGGATCGCGATTCCGAGGAAAAACATGGCAAGAGTGACTATTCGCGTGGCGATGCGGCCGACGAGCGGAAGGGATTTGCCCTTGTCCGGCATCCCGGCCAGCCGGCGGTAAAGATCGACTGTGATGACGATGCCGAACGCCAGATAGATTGCTGTGGCGATGCGCCAGACCAAGGCGGCGGAAACGCCGTATTGTGCGATCACAAGCGGCAGCAGTGACGCCAGAACGACAGCAAAGCTTGAAAAGATGATGATCCGCGCCCGGAAGCCGTCATTGGGCGGAAGTTTTTCGCCCGCCTGCACAAAGGCGATAAACATGGCGATGAAACCCGAGAATACGGCGGCGAGCTGGCTGATCCCGATTAGGATGGCTTCTTCCTGCATCAGAAAATCTGTCAGGCGATTCGAGGCGGGCGGAAATCTGCGCGACTGCCGCCTGCTCGCGCAGATTTGTGGTTGAATGGCGCTCAAAGGCCCTAAATAGGGCGGACGGCAAGCAAGGACATGACATGAGCGAGACAAAAGGCTGGGCGCCGCCGAAAGTATGGAAATGGGAAGCGCCGTCGGGCGGGCAATTCGCGTCGATCAACCGTCCGATCGCGGGCGCCACGCATGAAAAGGAATTGCCGGTCGGCAAGCATCCCCTGCAGCTTTATTCGCTGGCGACGCCGAACGGCGTCAAGGTGACGGTGATGCTCGAAGAGCTTCTCGCCGCCGGCCATCAGGGTGCGGAATACGACGCCTGGCTCATCTCCATTCAGGACGGCGACCAGTTCGGCTCCGGCTTCACGGCGGTCAATCCGAACTCCAAAATTCCGGCGCTTGTCGACCGCTCCGGCGCGGAGCCTGTGCGCGTGTTCGAATCCGGGTCGATCCTTCTCCACCTCGCCGACAAGTTCGGCGCGTTCCTCGCGCGTGACGGCGCCGGGCGCACCGAGACGCTCAACTGGCTGTTCTGGCAGATGGGGTCTGCGCCCTATCTCGGCGGCGGCTTCGGGCATTTTTATGCCTATGCGCCGGAAAAATTCGAATACCCGATCAACCGCTTCGCCATGGAGGTGAAGCGACAGCTGGACGTGCTGGATCGTCAGCTGGCGGAGCATCGCTATATCGCCGGCGACGACTACACGATCGCCGACATGGCGATATTTCCGTGGTACGGCGCGCTCGCCGCGGGGCAGGTCTATAACGCCGCCGAATTCCTCTCGACGCATGAATACAAGAACGTGCTGCGCTGGACGGCGGAGGTCTATTCAAGGCCGGCGGTCCGTCGCGGCGCGATGGTCAACCGCCGCTGGGGCGATCTGTCGGGCCAGCTGCGCGAACGCCACGACGCGGCGGATTTCGACACGCAAACGCAGGACAAGATTGACGTGGAGTCGTGAGACATCCGAATGGATGAACCATACAAGACAACGGCGATCTGGGACGAGAACAGCCTTCCCGCCGCCATTCGCGGATCGCACAATACGAAAGCCGGCGTCTGGGGTCTCTTGCGCGTGCTTGAAGGGGCGGTGACGCTCGTCTTTGAGGATGGATCGGCGCCGGTCCGCGTTACGCCTGATAGGCCTGCGCTCATTCCGCCTGAAGGCAAGCACCATGTCGAGACGGACGGTCCGATGCGCATGCAGGTCGAGTTCTATCGCGAGCGGCCCGAGATCTGATCGCCAGTCACGGTTCCTTGCCCACGACGACGCCGACGATAGGCCCCATGGCGACGCCGGGATCGTTGCGATCGAGTTCCGGCGCGAAAAGGCGTGAGATTGTTCCGTCGAGATAAAGCGCGTTCGGCGTTTTCAGTTCATCGCGAAAATACGTTGCAAATTCATGGAAAGTGACCGGCGTGTCGCTGAGCGCGAAGACGACGGTTCCGTCTTCGGTGACGCCGACGCCGTTGCGCCGCTTTCGCGATGTCGCTTCGACCAGGAATCGCGGGTGCAATTTGTTCTTGATGACGAGCATCGGGCCCGACTGCGTTGCGTAGGCGACATCTTCATGCGCCGCGTCCGGAAAGTCGTCCGTTTCCGTCACATGCGCGCCGCCGGCGCCATCCATCCAGAACACGCCGTTCGGTTTCAGGTGAAAATTGCCGGGTCCGTCTCTTGTTGAAATCTTCTTTCGTTCCTCGCCGTTCTCGACATAAAGTCCGACCGGAGAACGGTCCTTGTGATACATCCCGGCGTTCATCGCGAATGACAGCGTCTCGCCATGCGCGCCGAGCGCCGCCGCGACGGGGCCGAAATCGCCGAACGGCTTTCCGTTTTCGTCATTGAGAAATAACCGGATGCCCTCTTTCGAAGGCTCGAACGCGCACACGACGAATTGCAGGTCGTCTTTCGTTTCGTTGCGGCAGGCGGCGTTGGCCGCGCCATACATCGAAAGGCCAGCGCAAATGAATACGGCGATCGGCGTTCTCATTTCAGCATTATCCGGACGGCGAAGACGACGAGATTGCCGATGATCGCGCCCAATACGCCGCCAAGAAGGCGCCGCCTGGGCCATAACGCGGCGCCGATCGCGCCGCCGGCGAGAAGGCCGGGCCAGCCGAGAACCGGCGAAACGATCAGCCATTCCCACCATTCGAAATGCAACGAAATATCCGACATGCGCGCCTCCGGATGCTGAGCGTCGCACGGACGCCCGGCGTCCGCCAAGCTTGATCGGCGCGCGACGCCGACTATCATCTCTCCCGCCCGTTTACACGATGTTCAAAAGGACCCGCTTCATGCGTCACGCCGTTTTCATCGCCGCCCTTGCTGTCGCATCGCCCGCTTTCGCGCAGAACGCGGCCTTTCACGCCGGGACCTATATTACGCAGTTTGGTCCGGTCGCGAGCGTTGAGAGCGATCTCGCCATTCCGAAAAAAGCGGCGTTCAAGATCCGCTATGACGTCAAGGACGCCGCAACGCCCGGCGAACTCAGCAAGAACCTTGTCGCTGTTGCGCGCTTTCTCAATATGAGCGTTGAAAACGGCGTCGCGCCGGAAAAGGTCAGGCTCGCGGTCGTCGTTCATGGCGGCGCCACAAAGGATCTGATGGTCGATGCGCGCTACCAGGCGGAAAAGAATGCGCCGAACGCCAATGCGCCCCTGATCGCCGCGCTGGTTGAAAAAGGCGTCGATATCTATCTCTGCGGTCAGAGCGCCGCCGCCTATGAGGTGAAGAAGGAAGACTTGTTGCCGGGCGTGAAAATGTCTCTATCCGCGATGCATGCGCACGCCATTCTCGACGGCGAGGGCTATTCGCTCAATCCGTTCTGAAACAGCGTTCGCCTTCGAAAAACCCGAGTGACGCCATGCTGAGCCTCCTTCGCCCGCTGCGCGCCCGCGATCCTGAAGAAGGCCATCGCGCCGCCACGCAGCTGGAGCTTTTCTTTGATCTCGTCAGCGTTATCGCGATCGCGACGATAACGTCGCGGCTTCACCATGCGATCAGCGAAGGCCACGGCGTCGATGCGCTCGGCATGTACGTCTTTGTCTTTTTCGCCGTGTGGTGGGCCTGGATGAATTTCACCTGGTTCGCTTCCGCCTTCGACAATGACGGACCCGCCTACCGGCTTCTCGTCATGGTCATCATGCTCGGCGAACTGATATTCGCCGGCGGCGCCGGACGCATTTTCGACGCCGACAATCTTCATTGGGGCGTCGCCGGCTGGTGCGTCATGCGTGTCGGAATGGCGGGCCTGTGGCTTCGCGCAAGCGCCGACAAGGAGTATCGCGTGACGGCGCTCCGTTACGCAGGCGGCATCGTCATTGCTCAGATCTGCTGGATTGCGATCCTTTTCTTCAAGCCCGGATCGACCGCTTTCCTTCTCTGGGGCGCATTCGTTTACGTCATTGAACTTTGCGTTCCCGTCTTCGCCGAACGCGCGCGGACGACGCCTTTTCATCGCCATCACGTCATCGAACGCTACGGACTTTTGACGATCATCACGCTGGGCGAAATCATGCTGTCGATCAGCCTCGGTTTCGGGCTCCTCTATGATGCGCACCCGAACTGGGGCGCCGCCGGGGCGGCGGCGTCCGCTTTTGTGATCGTCTTCGGCGTTTTCTGGGTCTATTTCTGCGAGGAAGAGCATCTGCCGAAGCGCGACATGCTCTCGGCCTTCGTCTGGGGGTACGGCCACATATTCCTTTTCATCGCCATTGCGACGTTAGGGGCCGGCATCGCGGCGGAGATCGATCTCGCCGCCCATCACAGCCATGTCACGCGAAGCGTCGTCGCCTGGTGGGTCGGCGTCCCGCTCGCGCTTTTCTATCTGTCCTTGTGGTTCGTGCGCGACCGCATGATGGACTTGAGCGCCGGCCGCGCGGTTTCAATGCCCGCAATGGCGGTTGCATCGCTTGCGGCGGCCGCGCTCGGCCTGCCGACATTGGCCTTCGCGCTTGTCGCGACGATCGCTGTCGTCTGGCGCGCGCCGCTCGCCGAACCTGACTGCTAGCGGTCAGAATTCCGGGGCATCCTCGCGGGTGAGACGATAGATGAGGAGCGCCGCGCGTTCGGTCGCTTCGCGCACGGAGGAGAGCTGCAGCGATTCATTCGGCGTATGTCCGCCTTCGCCGATCGGCCCAAGCCCGTCGAGCGCCGCGTC